>JAUVHQ010000400.1 GCA_030593185.1 Bacteroidota bacterium | reverse complement strand
GGATTTAAATTAGTTAGTAATAAAAGTTAAATCATTAAGATGAGATATTTATAAAATGGCACACAACGTTCCGGCGGTATGGGTAGTGCCGCCCATAAGTTTACCGGTTCACGTTTCCTTAAGCTATAAATTTTTGTTTACAAATCTACTTTCTCGCTAACAATGCGGCATTACCTATGACCGCCTGTTGTAAGCCGTTTAGTCATTTAATATCAAACTTTTAATTTCATAATAATCGTATAAATTAGAAGGACAATCAATTACTTTATTCCCGGTCTCAATTTTCACATTGATAGGTGTAGTAATTTCGTATCCTATCAGTTCGGAATTTGGTAACTCATCAGCCTTAATTGTATCGGAGTCTATCTTAATTACCCAGCCCCAACAACAGTAACATTTCTCTGGGACAAAATCAATAATTTGAGCGTTTGTAGTAATATTAGCAAGATCATTTTCTTTTTCACAACCTAAAAAAGATACGATAATAAACATTATTGTCAGAAATTTATATATGTCCTGTGTTTTCATGATTCATTAAATTAAATGGCTTACAACTTGTTTATAAACGAGATAAACTTTCGCTTTAGCGACTTATGAAGTTTATAAAACGAATGTTTTGTTCGTTTTATTCAAAATGTCAATTTACTTCATATTCTTAAATTATCCAAAGGATTTCTTATGTTCATTAGATTTTTTCTGCTTACATAAGTATAAATCTCTGTTGTTTTACTGCTTGCATGTCCCAATAGTTCTTGAATTACCCTTAAATCAACACCATCTTCCAGTAGGTGTGTCGCAAAACTATGCCTTAATGTATGGGGAGTTACCTTTTTCTTAATCCCTACTTCCAGAGCTTTATTTTGTACTATTTGCTGAATACTTTTTCCAGAATATTTCAAAGAGTTTTGCCCATTAAAAAGGTGAACTTTTGGTAAATAACTTTTCTGGTATCTCTTTATTTGTTTAACCAAATTGCTCCCAATAGGAATCATTCTCTGCTTATCACCTTTTCCTATTACATACATGACTTTCATGTTGAAATCAATATCTTCTATTTTCAAACTTAGTACTTCACTTAGCCTTAATCCACAACCATATAATATACTTATTATGGTTTTATGTTTCTGATTCCTTGTAATGTCAAGCATCTTCTGTATGTCTTCCCGTGAAATAACATTTGGTAATCTTTGCCTTTTCTTTGGCCTTGGTAAATCAAAATCCTCAAATTCTCTGTCGTGAACATATTCATAATATCTCTTCAATGCATTGATCAATTGGTTTTGATAAGATCTGGAATAGTGATCAACATTTAATCTTTCCAGAATGTATTCCCTGATTTTTTCTGCCGGCAGCATTTTTATTTTCGATCCCTGAAAATGGTCCAGAAACGGATTGATCAAACTCTTGTATGTTGCAATGGTTCGGTAGCTTTTATTCCTTAAAATCATTTCCCTTTCAAACTTTTTTTCAATCAGTTCCGGGATAGGTTTCTTTTTACTTATTGTTTTTTTCGGTGTATCTGCTTCATCTTCAACAAAAGATAATATATAATTTTCCTGTTCAAATATTTCTTTAAGTTGGTGCCGGTTTCCCTGGTTTGCGTATACCGACCATTCTTTTGCTCCCGGATGCCACCAGGCTCCTTCAAGTTTCTTGATTTCATCCTTTTTGTAAAAAGGGATCTTAATATAATACAATCCTTCACATTTATTGTGGATAACATTGATTTTTTTTCGTTCAATGTCTGATGCTTTTAATCCACCTACCAATTGTACAGGAGGTTCTTTATATA
>JAUVHQ010000323.1 GCA_030593185.1 Bacteroidota bacterium | reverse complement strand
AAATCCTTAACGAGGTGCACTGGCTGATTGAAAACAGAGGAATAAGCTTTATCCTGTGCGGATCAAGTGCCCGAAAGCTGAAGCGCGGCGGTGCAAACCTGTTGGGTGGGAGGGCCTGGAGATATGAGCTATACCCCCTGGTATCTGAAGAGCTGGAAGAGATGGATCTTCTGAAAGTCCTGAACAGAGGAATGATCCCGGACCACTATTTTCGGGATCAATACAAGAGATCTTTGCGAGCATATACCGTGGATTATTTGAAGGAGGAAGTATTCGATGAGGGATTGGTCAGAAATATTCCTGTTTTTTCAAGGTTCTTTGATGCTATGGCATATTCACATGGAGAATTGGTAAATTATAGCAATATTTCACGCGATTGCGGAGTAAATTCGAAAGTCGTAAGGGAATATTATCATATCCTGATCGATACATTAATGTGATATTTTATAGAACCATTTAAACGTCATCAGAACCGCCAGGTTATTATCAGATCGCCAAAGTTCTACCTGTTTGATACAGGTGTTGCCGGAATTATAACAAAAAGAGAGATAAGTGAAGAGAAAGGGGTATTCTTCGGTAAAGCATTTGAACATTTTATCCTGATGGAAATAATGGCCTACAGGTCCTATAATAATAAAGACTTTGATGTTACATTCTGGAGAACAAAAGCCGGCGCTGAAGTAGATTTCATTCTTGGAGATGCCGGGGTTGCCATTGAGGTCAAAGGTACCTCCCGGGTGGATAAGAAGGACCTGAGATCCATTCTTATTTTTAACAAGGAGTTTTCTCCCGGGAAATCCATTGTCGTCTGCAATGAGCCTGAAGAAAGACTCTATGGCCCAATAAAGATCGTACCCTATAAGGTCTTTCTTTCGGATCTCTGGTCGGGTAATATAATAACCTGAGTTCGATATCCTGGATTTTTTTAAGCTAAAAGCAACAATAACTTACTAACTATTTTTAAAACGATCAAAATGACAAAAAGAAGAGATTTTATTAAGAAAAGCGTATTAGGAACTGCCGGATTAACCATTGCTGGTATGGGGTTTAGTTCTAAATCATATGCTTCGATCATTGGTTCTAATGAACGCATTAATATGGCAGTTATTGGTATCCGTGGGCAAGGTCGTGGGCATATTGATAAATGGTGTACATTGAAAGATAACCGGAATGTGCGGGTAAAAACCATATGCGATGTTGACGAACAATTATTTCCCGAACGCGTAAAAATTGTTCTGGATAAAACCGGCGAAGAACCATTAACCGAACTGGATATGCGTAAAGTTTTTGATGACAAGGAAATAGATGCGGTTTCGTTTGCAACACCGAACCATTGGCATGCACTGGGAACCATCTGGGCTTGTCAGGCAGGTAAACATATTTACGTTGAGAAACCCGCTTGCCATAATATTTTTGAAGGGCGGAAAATGATTGAGGCAGCCCGTAAATACAAGGTACGTGTTCAGGTAGGATTCCAAAACCGTTCGATAAATAATGTTATGGAAGCGATAAAATTCTTGCATGACGGTGGTATTGGCGATGTTTATATGGCTCGTGGACTTTGCATTAAACCACGTGATTCATTTGGAATTGCAAAAGACAGTGTGCCTCCTGCCACGCTTCATTACGACCTTTGGTTAGGGCCTGCACCTTATCGCCCGTATAATGAAAAGATGGGTCATTATAACTGGCACTGGTTTTGGGATACTGGCAATGGGGATACCGGAAACCAGGGTCCGCACCAATTTGATATAGCCCGCTGGGGGCTTAATAAGAACGAACACCCGGTTTCGGTTTATTCTACCGGTGGGGTCTATGGTATTGATCCTGATGAGTGTGCACAGGAAACACCAAACACACAATCTTCACTGTTTAAATATAGTGATGGGAAAATGCTTGAGTTTGAAACCAGGGGACGATATTCTAATGATGAATCAAGCCTCGGTATACGTATTGGGAATATTTTTTATGGCACTGAAGGATACCTTGAAATTAACGGTGGAACATGGAAAGCTTTCCGTAAGCGGGAAAAAGAACCTTTCAAAAGCTCAGAAACTGTAGTAGAGAAACAAATTGATTCTGCATATCTGGCTGCTCCGGGTGGAACAGAACATTATGCCAATTTTATTGATGCCATTCGTTCAGGAAATTCCAGCGACTTGCATTGTGATATCCATGAAGGATTTTATTCGTCAGCACTTCCTCTCCTGGCTAATATATCCTATCGCCTTGGACGTGAATTGAAATTTATTGGTGATCACGAACAGTTTACAAATGATCCCGAAGCTGACACAATGTTGACACGGAGATACCGTAAGCCTTATGTGGTTCCGGATAATGTATAATGAAAAGAGCATAATTTTCAGATTTCATAAATAATATGTTAATAGTCGGCAATCGGCAGTCCACAGTTGGCAGTCTGCAATCGATTTAAAAATGCAAAGTTTAATAAAATTGGCTATTATTAAGCCAAAAACATCGAACGTAAGGATTGTCTTAAAAGAGGGTAATAGTTATAATTCTTTTCTTTGTGATCCTCCGTGTCTTCTTTGTGAACCTTTGTGTAATAACCATTTAAGAGTTAGTCACAGAGAAACACAAAGAAGTCACAAAGAGTCACAAAGACTTTTGAGACAACCCCAATCTCAAAGCCTGTCCCGGTTTTCGGGAAACAAGGTTTGTAAATTCTAACACATAAAAATTATACGTATGAAGAAATTAATTTCAATTGTATTACTGACTGTTATTTTTACCGTTTCATATGGTACAAAACCAGGTAAACAAGTTCAAAAAGATCAGGGTTCAAAGATAGAATTCATTAATAAAACATCTGATAACAGGATAGATGTAATGATTGACGGGAAACTTTTTACATCGTATTGTTGGCCTGATAATGTATTTAAACCGATACTTTATCCGGTGTTCACTTCAGCCGGCACTGAAATTACACGTGGATTTCCAATAAAACCTAAGACTGGCGAACGAGCTGACCATCCGCACCATACAGGTATGTGGTTA
>JAUVHQ010000402.1 GCA_030593185.1 Bacteroidota bacterium | reverse complement strand
TAATGTAATCATCGATTATCCAAATAAGAAAATCACATTAACGAAAAACAGTAACTTCAATGATCCATTCAAAATAAACCGTAGCGGAATTGATATTGAAACCCCTATACCCGAACTACCATATTACGTAATAAGTCATGTCAGAAAAGGATCACCGGCAGAGGATGCCGGATTAAGAAGAGGAGATGAAATAAAATACATAAATAATAACAGCGCTCACAATTTATCAATAAATGACATATATGAATTTTTCTGCCGAAAACACGGGAAAAAAATTAAGCTGGGAATAATTCGGGATGAATATGATTTTTCAGTGGATATTTACCTAAGGGATTTTATTGCAAACAAAAACATCTCCAAATAATAGAACCCGGCATAAATGGGCTTTAAAACAAAGATTTTCCTGTTTAATCAACAAAAGTACTCCCTGGTATTACAAATTATCAATAAAATACCCTGACACTTTTCTCATAAGATGTACTCTGTCTACTCCCCTTACATTATGAGGATGTCCGGGATAAACAAAATAATCCATTTGTTTTTTACTATTCACACACTCCCGGACGAAAGTCAGGCTATTTTGCCAAACTACCACGGGATCAATTGCTCCATGAATGATCAGAAGCTTACCTTTAAGGCTATCCACATAGTTTATTAGATTTGCCTGTTCATATCCATCAGGATTTTCCTGTGGAGTATCCATATATCTTTCTCCATACATAACCTCATAATATTTCCAGTCGATTACTGGTCCGCCTGCTACGGCAACTTTAAAAATTTCCGGATAATGCAATTTCAGATTAACTGTCATAAACCCCCCATAACTCCAACCATGGATCCCAATTCGATTAGTATCAACATAGGGCAAAGACTTCAGAAACTCAATACCCATCATTTGATCTTCCATTTCAAGTTTTCCTAACTGACGATGTATACTACTTTCAAAATCAAATCCATGCCCAAGCGTACCACGATTATCCATAGCAAATCCAATAAAGCCTTTTTGTGCCATATAGTGTTGCCACATTCTTGAACCTCCAAGCCACCGATTTGTAACTAGCTGGGAATGAGGGCCTCCATATACATAAATAATTACCGGATATTTGCGTGAGGGATCAAAGTCAACAGGTTTAATTAGTCTGTAATCTAAATCTGTCTTACCATCATTACATTTTACTGAAGATAATATAATCTCTCCAAGTTTATAGTTTTTATACGGATTGTCAGCAGTTAGAAGATTTCTTATTACATTTCCTTTCACACTTAAAAGGTCAATAATCCTCGGCTCATAAATATTTGAATAAGTATCTAGTATATATTTCCCTGTATGGCTGATTACAGCGTTATGTATACCCTTATTAATGGTTAGCCTGGTAACTTCCCGGGTCATAAGATCAAGTTTATATACTTGTCGTTCAATAGGATCAGATTGAGTGGAAATAAAGTAAAGGAACTTACTTTCTTTATCAGTTCCCAGGTTTTCGGTAACATCAAATTCTCCTCGTGTAAGTTGATTCAGTAATCTGCCATTTGTATTATACAAATAAAGATGATTATAGCCATCACGTTTGCTTTGCCAGATAAATTTCTTCTTATCATTTTTCAGGAATTCAATAGCATGAAGCGGTTCAACATACCTGGCATTACTTTCCTCAAAAAGTGTTTTAACAAATTTACCACTATTGGCATCATATTGGTTTAGTTTCATTAAGTCTTGCCCCCTGTTCAATACAGCGATAAAAATGTATTTTTCAT
>JAUVHQ010000012.1 GCA_030593185.1 Bacteroidota bacterium | reverse complement strand
TATGGAAGGAATATCCAGAAAATGGTTAATCATTTATCAACCATTAAGGACAGGACAGAAAGGAACAAGGCTGCAAAAACCATCATTTCTGTAATGGGTAATATGAACCCTCATCTTCGCGATATTAGCGATTTCAAGCATAAACTATGGGATCACCTTGCACTAATGTCTGATTTTAAGCTTGATATTGATTCTCTTTTTCCAACACCTGAAAAGGAAACTTTTTTATCCAAACCCAAAACTGTACCCTATATTAAAAACAGGATAAAACACCTTCATTACGGCAGGGTGGTGGAATTAATAATTGAAAAAGCTTGCGATATTGAAGATCAGGAAGAAAAAGAATATCTTATTACTTTGATTGCTAACCATATGAAGAAATCTTATCTCATATGGAATCGCAACGTGGCACATGACAGTGTTATTCTGAAAGATTTGGAAGAAATGTCTCATGGAAAACTTAAGGTACCGGGTGATTTTCAACTAACCAATAGTAAAGAATTATTATCTAAGCCCCGGAAAAAAAAGTACAGAAAAAAGTAAAAAACTATTTTTAAAAAAAATCAAAATAAGCTGAATGAGCACCTTTGAAATAAGAGGGGGGGGAAAGTTAAAAGGGGAACTCGTTCCGCAGGGTGCAAAAAATGAAGCTCTTCAGGTTATATGCGCCACTCTTCTAACCCCTGAAAAAATTACTATCCGGAATATTCCCGATATCAGGGATGTTAGCAAGCTATTAGAACTTCTTGAATTTCTTGGTGTTTCAATTCAAAAAGAAAAAAAATCAACATATACCTTCCACAGCTCAAATATCGAAATTGACCTCCTCCATTCCCCGGAGTTTAAAGAAAAAAGTGCAAGTTTAAGAGGCTCAATCATGATCATTGGTCCGCTTCTGGCAAGGTATGGCAAGGGATATATTCCTAAGCCAGGCGGGGATAAGATCGGAAGAAGACGGCTTGATACACATTTTATTGGTTTTGAAAAATTAGGTGCCAGATTCATCTATGATCAAAATGATGGCTTTTATAAAGTTGAATCAGAATCGATGAAGGGAGTCTATTTGCACCTGGACGAGGCATCTGTTACCGGAACAGCAAACTTATTAATGGCTTCAGTTATCATCCCCGGCGAAACAATAATTTATAATGCTGCATGTGAGCCATATATTCAACAACTTTGCCGGATGCTAATCAAAATGGGAGCAAAGATTACCGGGGTAGGATCAAACCTGTTAAAGATCAAAGGAGTCAAGGAACTCGGGGGATGTGATCATACTATCCTGCCGGATATGATTGAGGTAGGAAGCTTTATTGGTCTGGCAGCTATAGCCGGTTCCGGGATAACAATTAAAAATGTTTCATACGAAAACCTGGGTATCATACCTGATGCTTTCGAGCGACTTGGAATAAAACTTGAAAAACAGAATGATGACATATATATTCCCGAACAATACCATTATGAAATTGAGACATTCATTGACGGCTCTATCATGACTATTTCCGATGGTATCTGGCCGGGGCTTACACCTGATCTCCTCAGCATTTTGCTCGTTGTAGCTATTCAGGCTAAAGGAAGTGTACTTTTCCACCAAAAAATGTTTGAAAGCAGATTGTTTTTCGTTGATAAACTAATTGATATGGGCGCCCGGATTATACTATGCGATCCTCACAGGGCAACTGTTATTGGTCTTAATCGCCAGTTTAAACTTCGTGGAACAACCATGTCATCTCCTGATATCCGCGCCGGAGTTGCTTTGCTCATTGCAGCTCTTTCGGCTGAAGGTACCAGTATAATCCATAATATCGAACAAATCGATCGAGGATACCAGGAAATTGATATACGCCTTAGAAAGATCGGTGCCGGGATATTACGTATGAAATCATAAATGCTTAAAGCACTTAGTACACTTCATTTCTTTTCATTTTAGCTCATTTTAGTAATTCTATCATTCTATCATTCTATCATTTCTTTATTCCTGCCAAATTTTTCATGCCAATTTGGCGTAAAGAATAAATTGGCAGGTGTTTTGTATCTAAGCCGGTGGATTTTATTGGCAACCAATGTAAAAACGAATAAGAAATGACAGATAAATCAAAACCAACAATGGAAGATAAAAATGTGGTCATTAATAAAAAGGGAAAGCAGGACTATACAAAGATAAAGGAGGCTGAAAAGAAAAACAGGACGAAGAAAGCAAGTTCGAAACAATCTAAAAAGGCAGTAGAGCAAACTAAAAAAACTGATAAAACCAGGGAAACTGCTGCTGAAGAAAAAATTGCAGAGTTTCAGAATAAATATATCAGATTGTCAGCCGATTTTGATAATTACAGGAAACGTACCTTAAAAGAAAGAATTGAATTAACTAAATCAGCCAATGCTGAAATTTTATTAAACCTTCTGCCGGTAATGGATGATTTTGAACGGGCACTTATATCTATGGAGGGAGCAAAAGACTGCAAGGCAATGAAAGATGGTATTGACCTTATTTATAATAAGTTCAGTGAATTCCTAAAATCTTCCGGTGTCAAGGAAATTGATGCCATGCATAAGAAATTTGACACAGATATACATGAAGCTGTAACTAAAATTCCGACCCCTGAGAAAAAACTTAAAGGAAAAGTCCTCGATGTGATCCAAAAAGGATATTTTCTTAACGAAAAAATTATCAGGTACCCGAAAGTGATAATTGGTGACTAAGTATTATTTTTTCCGCCTTATTTAACGGGAATTAATAACACCTGTTTTTAAAAAATTGTTTTATGGGCAAAAGAGATTATTACGATGTTTTGGGTGTCTCAAAAGATGCTTCTAAAGATGAAATTAAGAAAGCTTACAGGAAGCAGGCCCTGAAATTCCATCCCGATAAAAACCAGGGCGATAGCAGTGCTGAAGAAAAATTCAAAGAGGCAGCAGAAGCATATGAAGTACTCCGGGATGACCAGAAAAAAACCCGGTATGATCGTTTTGGACATGCCGGTGTAAGCGGTGCAGGTAGTGGTTTTTCCGGAGGAGGAATGACCATTGAAGATATTTTTGCCCAGTTCGGTGATATTTTTGGTGGAGGTTTCGGGGGTTTCGGAGGCTTTAGTGGATTTGGCAACAGCCGTACTGCCGAAAGAACAATAAAAGGATCAAATCTTAGAATTAAGGTAAAACTTTCATTGAAAGACATTGCCAATGGAGTTGAAAAAAAGATAAAAGTCAATAATTATATCTCATGTAAACAATGTAATGGCACAGGTGCTGCAAACGGAACTGCTTATCATACATGTTCAACATGTCGCGGTGCCGGCCAGGTTACCAGGATATCCAATACTTTCCTTGGACAGGTACAAACCTCCAGCACATGCCCATCCTGTAACGGACAGGGAAAAACTATATCTGAAAAATGTCCTGAATGTCAGGGTGAAGGAGTTTTCAGGGATAATGAAGTGATCAAGATCAATATACCGGCCGGGGTAGGCAAAGGAATGCAGATGACTGTTTCAGGAAAAGGAAACGCAGCCAGAAGAGGCGGAATAAATGGCGACCTGATCGTAATAATTGATGAAGAAAAACACCCTGACCTGATTCGAGATGGTAATGACCTTATGTATTCCCTTTACCTGAGTATTGCAGAAGCTGCCCTCGGAACTCATATTGAAATACCAACCGTTGAGGGTAAAGTGAAAATTAAAATAGACCAGGGAACTCAACCCGGGAAAATACTCAGACTAAGAGGTAAAGGAATCCCTGATGTTAATGGTTATGGGAAAGGAGACCTGCTTGTTACTATAAACGTTTGGATCCCAAAAACCCTTACTAACGAAGAAAAGCGTGCCCTGACTAAATTAAATGAGTCGGAAAATTTTACTCCAAAACCTACCAGTTCTGACAAAAACTTTTTTGAAAAAATGAGAGGCTTTTTTGATTAGTATTGCCTGATCTTATTACTGGAGACTGCCGACTGTGGACTGTGGACTGCCGACTGTGGACTGCCGACTGATTAGTTACCAATTATTAAATAAAGTTTCTATTTTTGTATCATTTTAAGTTGGGTTTAATACAGCTTTTAACATTATTATTCAAAAAATAACTATATGAAATTATTAGAAGCCAGAGACATTGTTAAGCAATTCTCGAATCATCTTGCACTGAACAAGGTAAATCTGGCGGTTAACGAAGGTAGTATCTATGGCCTTTTAGGACCTAATGGTGCCGGAAAAACCACTTTGATAAGGATAATAAACCAGATCACAGCTCCTGATAACGGTGAGATCTTTTTTAATAACCATAAGCTTAAAGCAAATGATGTTTTTGATATCGGTTATTTACCTGAAGAAAGAGGGTTATACAGGAAAATGAAGGTCGGCGAGCAGGCAATATACTTTGCACAACTCAAAGGACTCAGCCGTTCTGATGCTATCTCAAGACTAAAAGATTGGTTTGAGAAATTTGAGATCCAGGCATGGTGGGACAAAAAGGTTGAAGAACTATCCAAGGGAATGCAACAAAAGGTCCAGTTTATAACAACTGTTATTCATGAACCTAAATTGCTGATTTTCGATGAACCTTTTAGTGGTTTTGACCCAATCAATGCTAACATTATTAAGCAGGAGATACTGAAACTGAAAAAGAAGGGAGCAACCATTATCTTTTCAACCCATAATATGGAATCGGTTGAAGAATTGTGTACTCACATAACTCTTATCAATGAGTCAGTCTCACTCCTGGAAGGACCTATGGATACAATCCGCAAGAATTATTCACTGGATGAATATGAGATCGGCTTCAGGGGCGATGTTAACCTTCTGAAAGCCACACTTACCACACAATACAAAATTATTGAAAACGAACAGAGAAATGGAGATAATTTTGTCAGAGTGAGGATCTTAAACGATATTTCAACTAACCACCTGCTTAATACAATGCTTTCTTCAGGTAATATTATCTCGTTCAGAGAGATAATTCCAAGCATGAATGATATTTTCATCAAGGTTGTTGAAGAAGCTTCAAAAAAAAGCAAAGAACATAGTTTCACAAATTGATTAAAAAAACCTTAATTTTCAGGTTTCATAAATAATTAGTTAATAGTCAGCAGTCCACAGTCGGCAGTCCACAAAAAAGTAAATAACAATCAAACAATTATAACACATATTTAATCACATGATTATAAATCCTAAAAAGTATAAATAGCCCTGTCTTCAGATTGCCGACTGCAGACTGAAGATTGTCGACTTAAAAATGCAAAGTATAATGAAATTAACTATTATCAAGCCATAAACATTTAAATTCCGATACAATAAAACATCAGGTTTAAACACAGAAATTCAAAAACAATGTCAAAGATATCTATCATAATTCAAAGAGAATACCTGACCAGGGTGAAGAAAAAATCATTCATCATTATGACTCTTCTTGCACCGGTTTTTATGGCTGCCATGTTCATTGTACCCGTTTGGATCATGACCCGTGATGATGCCGAAGAAAAGGTTATCGCAGTGGTCGAAGATGAAACAAATATGTTCAAAGATGTTATTTCAAACACTAAATATCTGAAGTTTGAGTACCTCGAAGATGCAACACTTGACGACCTTAAAACAAATTTCAGTGATAAAGGATATTACGCGGTACTATACATTTCACCCAAAGTTGCCTATATCCCTAATGCTGTTCAACTTATCTCTCATAAACAACCGCCACTCGACCTAACTATCTATATAGCCAATGCGCTTGAAAAGGAAATTGAACAGAAAAAACTTGAAACTTATGATATTAAGGACCTTGACAAGATTCTTAAAGCAGTGAGCACAAATATTCATGTTCAAACCATCAAGATAAGTGACGATGGAACAGAAAAAGAGACCAGTACCGGTTTGTCTATGGGTATTGCATATATAGGTGGATTATTAATATATATCTTAACCTTTATTTTCGGTGCGCAGGTGATGAGAGGTGTCATCGAAGAAAAAACAAGCCGCGTTGTTGAAGTGATCATATCATCAGTACGTCCGTTCCAGCTTATGATGGGAAAAATTTTAGGAATCGGACTGGTTGGCTTAACGCAATTCGTTCTGTGGATAATTATTACTGCCATCATTATCACCTCAGCACAATCGCTACTTCTGCCTGATGATGTTGGTCAAACATCCCAGGCAATAACAGAGAACATTATGTCTGCTGCACCTGTTGAACAAATACAGGTACCGGTAACCCAAACTCAGGATTTTAATGAAATACAGCAGGTATTTAATTCACTTCATAGTATTAACTGGGGATTGATACTGGGTAGTTTTCTGTTCTACTTCCTGGGAGGATACTTTCTTTATGCGTCACTATTTGCCGCTGTCGGATCTGCGGTAGATAATGAAACCGATACACAGCAGTTTATGGTGCCAATTACAATTCCCCTGATTTTGGGACTGTTTGTGGCTATGGGAGCTTTTCAAAACCCTGAAAGTTCGGTGGCTTTCTGGTGTTCATTTATCCCCCTTACATCTCCCATCGTTATGATGGCAAGACTGCCATTTGGTGTTCCCTACTGGGAATTGATCCTCTCAATGACGATCCTGGTTCTTACGTTTCTCTGCACTACCTGGCTGGCAGCAAAGATATACCGCACAGGCATATTGATGTATGGGAAAAAAACCACTTACAAAGAATTATGGAAATGGCTCAGGTATAAGAATTGATTGAATGATTGAATGATAGAATGATTTAAATTGTTACGGGTTTCGGGTTACGAGTTTTTTGTCAATTGCCAACTGCCGACTAGTTTGTTGCATATTATTTTATTTTTCTACATTTATATTCATTTTAACTATAATCTGTATTATGTCCCGAATATTAGTGATCGATGATGAGCAAAGCATCAGAAATTCATTGAAAGAAGTTCTTGAATATGAAAAGTATGAGGTTGACCTGGCAACAGAAGGACAAGAAGGACTCGAAATGTTTGAAAAAAACCAGTATGACGTTGTGCTTTGTGATATAAAGATGCCTAAAATGGATGGTATTGAAGTTCTTGAAGAAATATTTGGACAGACAACTGATATTCCCATCATCATGATATCAGGACATGGGAATATTGATACTGCAGTTGAATCAATAAAGAAAGGGGCATATGACTTTATTGAAAAACCACTTGACCTGAACCGGCTGCTTATTACAATTAAGAATGCCCTTGAGAAAGGAAGCCTGGTAACCGAAACCAGGGCATTGAAGAAGAAGGTGAGCAAAAAATATGAAATGGTTGGAGAATCTAAAGCCCTTATGAGGGTGAAAGATATGATCGAACGGGTTGCTCCCACCGATGCAAAAGTACTGATAACAGGTGATAACGGAACAGGAAAGGAATTAGTAGCTCGCCAGCTTCATGAAAAAAGCAACAGAGCAAATCAGCCCTTTATTGAAGTAAACTGTGCAGCTATTCCTTCGGAACTGATAGAAAGTGAGCTTTTTGGACACGAGAAAGGTTCTTTTACTTCGGCTCATAAACAAAGGATAGGTAAATTTGAACAGGCACAGAATGGCACTATTTTTCTGGATGAAATTGGGGATATGAGTCTGCCGGCACAGGCTAAAGTATTGAGAGCTCTGCAGGAAAATCAAATTTCCAGAGTGGGCAGTAATAAAGATATTGATGTAGATGTAAGAGTAATAGCTGCTACTAATAAAAACATTAAAGAAGAAATTGATAACCATAATTTTCGGGAAGACCTCTATCACAGAATCAGTGTAATTCTTATTCCGGTACCTTCATTAAACGAACGGAAGGAGGATATTCCTCTGCTTGCCGATCACTTTAATATCCGGATATGTGATGAATATGGTATGAGCAAGAAAGAAATTACAAAAGATGCTATCAAAGAATTTCAGAAAATCAACTGGACCGGCAATATCAGGGAGTTCCGGAATGTACTGGAGCGACTGATCATACTTTGTGAAAAAAAGATCACCGGAGCTGATGTGATCAGCTTTGCACATCCTATTTCATAATAATAAGAACATAGTTTCACAAATTTAAAAAACCTTAATTTTCAGGTTTCATAAATAATTAGTCCACAGTCGGCAGTCCACAGTCCACAGTCCACAGTCGGCAGACAGGAATTGCTCTTGCAATAGTATTTATCACGTTAGTATAAAATTTTCTAAAACTGAACTTTACTCTTTGACCACTCGATAAGAAAATTCTAAAAAGTATTGAGACCGTTTGTAAATGCAGAAGGTTTAAATAAATATTAAAAATCACAAATGATAAGTACTTCCGTACAGTCATACTTCCTTTCGGGGCAAACAATGAGTTCACTTCTTTTATTTGTTATTTGGTGGAATATTTCTTTTTTTTTACTTTATGGACTGATAATAAATTGTCCGGTCTTCAAATTGCCGACTGAAGACTGAAGACTGCCGACTTAGAATCTAAAAGTATAATGAAATTAGCCACTTTCAAGTCATAAATATTGATATTTCGATACATTAAAATATCGTCTTGAGGTCACTAAGCAGGATAATGCTCAAGGAGCTTGACACCATTTAATTCCATTTCTTTCAGAGCTTTTTCCTCATCTCCTTCATGCTGATGAATCCCTTGTATTGCTTCCATGATCACAAAAGTATGTAATCCATTCTTTACTGCATCCAAAGCAGATTCTTTAACACAATATTCCGTAGTAAGTCCCACTATATACAGATCATTAACATTCCGTTGCTTCAGGTATTCTTCCAGGTTTAAATTGGTTGCTTCAAAAGCCGAATATCCGTCATCGTGATTTCCTGTTCCTTTTAAAAAGACCTGCTGAATATTTTTGGTGTTCAGATCGGGATGAAAAGCAGCACCAAAAGAATTTTCAACACAATGTACCGGCCATTTATTGAAATGAATTGATTCTTTCGGATGCCAGTCACGGGAAGCCACGATAATGTCAAAATGGTTCATCAACCGGTTAATTACCGGAACTACCTTATCTCCCCCCGGAGCAGCCAGTGCACCACCAGGACAAAAATCATTCTGTACATCCACAATCAATAAAGCTTTTATCTTATTATCCATTTTTCTGATTAGTACTATTCACTATCTTATCCCGCAAAATCAGGAGTTTTTCGCTAATCCCCACCTTATAAACATGCGGGTTTTCAAACCTTTTATGCTCTTCGGGCAATTGCCTGAGTCTTTCCTGTACATATTGAGCAATCTCTCCCGGTTTCCGGCTTACTGTGATCCTCTTGCCACTATCCAAAACCTTATATAATAACTCCTCTTTCTTCATGTGGGATACATCCATATGTTTACGTGAAATAAATGGATGTTGAATTAAACCAATATCCTTTTCCTCAACCAGAGCTATAGCATCAGCATAAAACTTATCATCTCCGTTAAGTATTCTAAATAACTTTTTCCTGCCGGGGAGTGTCATTTTCTCATGGCTGTCAGTGATTTTCATCTGGGGCTTGCCATCACTTTCAGAAAGTTTATAGACACCATCAAGTGCAGCATCATCTTTACCTGTTATAAGCTTTGTTCCAACTCCATAAACATCAATGCATGCCCCCTGAGTTTTAAGACTTTTAATCAGATACTCATCTAATTGGTTTGACGCAAAAATTTTTACATAATTTAACCCTGTATCATCAAGCATTTGTCTTGCTTTTTTACTCAGATATGCCAAATCGCCACTATCAAGTCGAATACCTTTAAGACGATATCCCTCTGCTTCCATCTCTTTACCAACACGAATAGCATTTGGGATCCCAACATTCATAGTATCATAAGTATCAACAAGTAAAACACAATTATCAGGATATATGCTGGCAAATGAACGAAAAGCTTCCAATTCATTCTCATAACTTTGCACCCAGGAATGGGCCTGCGTTCCCGAAGGATGCAAACCAAAAGAAAAAGTGCTATAGACGTTTGATGTGCTGTCAAATCCACCAATTACAGCGGCTCTGCTGGCATGTATGCCTCCCAGCCCCTGCGCCCTGCGCAACCCGAAATCTGTAATTATTTTATCACCAGCCATCTGCCGTATTCGTGCAGCTTTTGTGGCAATCAGGGTTTCGAAATTCAGAAAATTCAATAGAATAGTCTCAATAAGCTGTGCCTCGATAATATTTCCTTCTACCCGCACAATAGGTTCGTTTGGAAAAACCACTTCACCCTCTTTACATGACCATATATCACCTCTGAATCTAAAGTCAGTGAGATATTCTAAAAACTGTTTATCAAATCCTGCTTTATTCAAATAATTCAGATCCTCTTTCTCAAACCGGAAATTTAAAATCAGTTCTAAAATATCTTCCAGTCCAACAAATAATGCATAGCCTCCTCCGTAAGGATTTTTCCTGTAGAAATAATCAAATGTTACACGACAATCCTCTTTACCACCCAATAAATAGCCCTGAGCCATGGTTAATTCATAATAATCGATAAATAAGCCAACATGTTTATTTAATGTCTGCATAAATCTGAAATTAAATATATCGGAATTTTAAAATTTTTTCTTTCTTTCTCTTCCGCTTTCATCCAATCGCCTACTCTCCTTTTCTCCTCTTCTCCTCTTTCTTCTTACTTCCTACTTCTTACTTCCTACTTCTCCCCCTATTCCTTTCTGATCCCGAGCTCCCGTTCAACTTCGATGTCCTTACCAGGATCGGGACAATCAAGAGATGATATCCACGGTTTTATATCCAGCACCGGTGTTCCGTCAAACGCATCAATCCCGCTGACATGCAATATGGCTCCATTTACCCGGTTGAGTTTGATAACTGCAAAACCAATGGAATTCGGCCGGTTAGGTGATCTTGTTGCAAACAAGCCGAAAGACCTTTTACTCCCCGGTGGATTGGCAGAAGGTCGCCACCCTTTTGACAAATGCATATGATACAGGACAATAATGTAATTGTACATTTCAATATCCCGCAATGCTTCAGTAAAGGGTTCATATATCTCAATTGTGCCTTCATTTTCAGGTTCCAAAGTACCCTGCCGGGGTGCTCCGGTTTGCGGTGTCATACTGGTATGAAACTCTCCAATAGGTTGATATTCTATTACCATGGTATCAGGTTTTATTTTTATTTGCGGTACTGTTTGTTCGGCTGATAAGGCAGTTGGTAAAACTACCCACAATAATGCAACAGTTCGTAAAAAAGGTTTCATGATAACATTGAGTTATTATATTTCTACAAATTAAACTTTGTAACTATTCAGTGCCTTAAGTTTGAATTGCCTAATATAGTTAATTTCATTATTCCTTGCATTTTTAAGTCAGCAATCTTCAGTCGGCAGTCGGCAATCTTAAGACCGTGCTATTTATGCTTTTTAGGATTTTCTTATCTGATTGGTCAAAGAGTAAAGTTCATCTTTAGGTAATTTCTTATTAACGTGATAAATATCCATTGCAAGAACAACCCCTTATTGCTGACTGTGGACTGCCGACTGTAGACTGATTAGTTAATAAACTTTTATTTTCAAACGTAACTGTTTAATTACAAAATAGAGAACTATCAGCATAATAGTAAGGCAGCAAAGTAACAATGAAGTGAAATGTTTCATTCCTGCAACCTGGGCTATTACTCCCATCAGGTAATTTATTATCATATTGCCAATAAGAGCAATAACAAAAACAAAACTAAAAGCTGTTCCGGACATCTCTTTATAAAGTTCCCCCACATAACCGAGTAAAACCGGGAATCCTGATGCTAATCCTGCACCAAGGAAAACAAGTCCCAGCATAGTTAATCCATAGGTTGATGAGAACATTAATACAAAAGCTCCCGTAGCCGCTAAACATATACTGATAAATTGTATGATAGCAGAAGAAAACTTTCGTAAAATATATCCCAGAACTATTCGTGTAAGGGTAAGACTCAGCACCAGGGCTGACAGGGCAAACAGTGCATGCTCTTTTTCTGCATCAACAACATCCCGCAAATATGTGGTTGTCCAGCTGTTTGAAATACCCTCAACACCACTCTGAAAAAACAGGAAAACTCCAATAAGTATAATTACAGGATCCTTTGTCATTTGTAGAAACTCTTTGAAGGGAAATTGCCGGGCCATTTTAGGTTTTGGGAAGCTGATAAAAAATAAATAAACTACAGGAATAAAAAGAATATACCCGATAAATGCAATTATTTCATTACCCGTAAATATTTTTGATAATAAACCAATAAGTAAAGGCATCCCAAATGCTCCTATACCGAAAAACACACCCAGAACACTCAGATTTGCTCCCTTGTTACCATCGCTTATATCACTTACAAGAGCACTTGTAGAACCATTAAGTATCCCACCCCCAAAACCAATAATAAAAACTGATGATTTGAGAAGAAATAAACTTTCGCTGAAAGCTATTCCTTCCAATGCCAGCATCACTGCCAGTACACTAAAGATAAGCAAATACTTGTAACCATACCGGTCAACCACAGGCCCAAAAACGAAAGAACCTGCCAGGATACCGAAAGGCAAAAGAGAGGCAACTACTCCCGCTTCAATTTCGCTTATTGAATATTTAGTAATAACATCCGGTAGAATAAGACCTACTGAAACAGCACAAATTCCAAATATAAATATACCGGAATATGCTGCAATAAATGCCAATTTCTTTTGTCTTGTCAATGTGTTTTGATTAATAAATGTTTCAAAATTAATTCCTGATCATTAAAAAATCGAAGGTAGAGAAAAAATCAATTTAACGTATCGGAATCTTAAATTTATTCATTGAATTAGGCTAAGGCTGAGGCTAAGGTTTTAAAGTGCACATATTATCCTTTCAGTCTTTATTTAGACTTATTTGTTTGACTTTAAATGTCATTTCAAATAATAATTTCTAAAAATCCTAAAACCTTTTATCTTCCTTAGCCTTAGCCTCAGCCTTTGCGAATAACCAAAATCAGTATAAAACATCGTTTAAATTTTTTTTATTAATTTGCAAAGCTATGTTCTTTATAAAAATGTGAAACCATGAAAAAACGAATTATATTTTTTGCTTTTCTGGCAGTCCTTATCCTGATGCAAACATTTCCCGTTTTATCACAGGAGGGTTTCCGGGTAAAATTCTTCGACAATACCAGGGATGACGGAGGTCTTGCCTACAACTTCTTCCTTGGTGATGATGCTGAACAATTTAGCACTTCAATAAATGGATTTGGGTCGGGATTCATCTTTGATGCCTTAACCGGCCGTTATTCGGTAGACTTTATTTCACTGGGGACAGAAGCGGTTCACCTTAGTGCAGGTGTAGGAGTCGCGGTTAATAAATACCGGTTTAGTGATAACCTTGTTTTTCAACTCCAGGGCGATCAGGTAGTTGTCACTGAAGACAATGATCCTGACCATGATTATATAAACACATTTTTCGGTTATGGAAAAAGCAAGCTGGTGTACGGATCAGTATATTTCCCTGTAAACTTTAATATTTCTACCGGACCGGTTTATTTAAGTGCCGGTGTGTTTTTCGACCGTTATCTTGCAGGGAAACATAAGCGAAAATTTAAAGTGGATGGAGAAAAAGAAAAAGTCCTTATCGAACCAAATGAATTCAAAGATTTCAACCTGAATAAATCCAAATATGGGATAAATGCATCACTCGTTCACAAAAATACAGGACTTGGTATCGGCTTTACTTATATGCTAACCCCTTTCTTTCAGGAAGGAAAAGGTCCCGATCTGAATGAAATGAGAATTTCGTTTACCTTTGACTTTGCTAAGTACACAAGGTGAAAATTTTTAAAGCAACTATTTTGCTGACTAATCCGTCTAATAAAAAAGATTGAATTGCCAAATGGATTTTATTAATAAACTCAAGTTGCTTGTTTATTCTATTCTGTTTATGAGACAGAAAGAACTATTTTTTAATGATATTGGTAATAATAAATAACCTAAAACACAGAAAATGAAATCAAAGATCAGTTTTTATACAGGATTAATAATCATATCCATAATGGGATATATGATAATATTCACCGGTTGCGTAAAATTTGATGAAAAAGAAGAACAGGACACCTATTTTTTAGTTGAGGTTGATAGTATCAGTTTAGCAGATACGATAACAACAGCCGATACTCTTTTTATCAGTTTCTACGGAACCATTGGTAATAATGGTTGTTATTCATTCTCTCATTTTTATCCTCAGACTATAGCGGACACAATTAATGTTGAAGTTTGGGGCAAACTAGTACCGGGTGAGAACTGCGATTCTGTTATGGTTTACCTTGAAGGTGAACAACTAAAAATAATAAACTTTGACGAAGGCACTTATTTTGTGCATGTTAAACAACCTGGTGGGGGCTTACTTACTGACTCCCTGACTGTGGTCCCTTCAGGATAAAGATAGAAGCCGGACACAAGGAATTCTAATGTTAAAAAGAAAATTCAAAAACAAAAAAATCCTTACATTTATCTCCGGCTTGAATGAACATCCAATGAAATTCACTGTTTCAAAAACAGTTACTATCCTTCTGATAGCTATTGTGGTATACAGCGGTTTTACTTTCTTCCCGGACAATATATTATCCTGGGATATATTTGGTTATTACCTCTATTTACCCCTTACATTTATCTACAACGACCTGGGAATTAATAACGAAAATATTATTCATGAGATCATTGATAAATACCATAATAGTGCCACTTTTTACCAGGCGATAAAACTTCCTGCAGGCAATTATATTATGAAATACAGTATGGGGATGTCCATTCTTTATTCCCCGTTTTTCTTCATCGGTCATCTGTTTGCCAAACTATCCACCCACTCTGCTGATGGTTTTTCCCTCCCCTATCAATATGCAATATTTATCGGCGGTCAGGTTTTTACAGTTACCGGGATTATTGCTTTACGGAAAGTACTTATTCAATTTTTCAGCGATAAGATAACAGCAATAACCATAGTAATCATTGTTCTTGGAACAAATTATTTCTACCATAGTTCATTCCACGGGCAAAATGCCATGTCGCACAATTTCCTGTTTACCACATATGCCATTATTATCTGGCTGACAATATTATGGCATCGCTCACAGAAACTTAAATATATTATTTTACTGGGAATTGCTTGCGGTCTGACAATTTTAAGTAGACCATCGGAAATTGTTTGTCTTGCTATTCCGCTCTTCTGGGGTGTATGGAATAAAGAAACAGTAATTGAGAAATTTAATCTGCTTGTTCGACAAAAAAAGCAAGTTATCCTATTATTAATAATCTTATTGATAATTGGTAGTCTTCAATTTATTTATTGGAAAATCTTCACCGGTAAATTCCTTTTTAACAGCTATGGAGCCAATGCAGGTGAAGGGTTTGAGTTTTTGAATCCCTATACTCTTAAAGTACTTTTCAGCTTCAGAAAAGGATGGCTTATTTATACTCCCGTGATGATATTCTCAATATTAGGATTAGCCGGTTTATATAAAAAAAACAGGGCAATTTTTTACCCGTTGTTATTTTATTTTATTGCAAATCTTTATATTGTATCAAGCTGGTCATGCTGGTGGTATGCACAAAGTTTTGGCCAAAGAGCCTTGATCCAGTCCTATCCGGTAATGGCTATATCTCTGGGATATTTCCTGTTTTACTTAAAAAACAAAAAACGAAATTTTCGGATTGCTATTTACTTTGTCATGTTTGCTTTTATCGTTCTTAACCTGTTTCAAACCTGGCAGTTTATCCATGGAATAATCGATTCCGACCGGATGACAAAAGATTATTATTTCAAAGTTTTCGGAAAAACCAATGCCGATGAAGAGGACAAAAAACTGTTACTCATCAAACGGTCGTTCGATGGTAAAGAAAACTTTATTAATGAAGAAGAATATAACAGGAAGTTGCTTCAAAAAAGAGAATTTGAGAATTTGAAAACAAAAATTTCAATCCGGTTTGTTTTATCAGGAAAAAAATCTGTTTTACTTGATAGCTCAAATATTTATTCACCTGTAATTGAGGCAAGCTACCGGGAAATCACTGATCAGGACCATGCATGGATACAGGCAAGTGCCTATATTTACCCCACAGGGAATATCAATACCAATCCCTTCAGTCTTGTAATCCACTTCGAACACAATGGATATGCATACAAATACAAAGCATTTGATTCGGAGAAGATGAATCTCAAACTAAATGAATGGAACCGCATTTGTTTCGATTATTTAACACCTGAAGTTCGCCGGAAAACTGATAATCTCAAAGTATATATCTGGCATAGAGGAAAAGGGGAACTATTTGTAGATGATCTTCAGGTTGATATATTTGAACCAAAATAAAAAAGACAAGACATAAACATCTGAAATAGGTCATTAAATACGCATTTTCCTGATGATCAAGAATTATTTATATTTGGAAAAAAAAGAACAATGAAGGTAACAAGAACATTTGATTTGCTCGACCGGTATAAGGAAAACTTCGATAAAGAAGATGCACTGGTAGCAAAGGAAAACGGTAAATGGGTAAAATACAGCACTCAACAATACATCGATCTGTCGCATGCATTCAGCGCCGGACTTTTGAACCTTGGATTTAAAAAGGGAGACAAAATTGTAACCGTTTCCAACAATCGTCCTGAATGGAATTTTGTCGATATGGGAATGGCAATGATCGGTATTGTTCATGTACCTGTTTTTCCTTCACTTTGTACCGATGAATACAAGCATATCCTGGAACATTCTGACGCAAAGGTAGTTATCGTTTCAGACAAGAAATTGTACCAGATAATTAACCCTGCATTTGAACAAGTTAAAGATTTGAAAAATTTCTATTCATTTAACAAAATAGAAGGGGTTAAAAACTGGATGGATATCATTGAATCCGGGAGAAAAAATGTAGATCAATTCAAAGAGGAGATTGAAAGAATTAAAAAGGAAATCATCCCTGATGACTTTGCAACATTGATATACACATCCGGTACAACAGGTACTGCAAAAGGTGTAATGCTGTCGCATAAAAACCTTGTCAGTAATTTCCTGGCTGCAGCAGAAGTGTTTTCGCTAAAACCCGAAGATAAATACTTAAGTGTTTTACCGCTATGCCATGTAGGCGGCCGGATGGGGAATTACCAAACCCAGTTTAGTGGCACCAGTATATATTATGCCGAGAATATGGGAACAATTGCTGTAAATATGCGTGAGATAAAACCTACCGGATTTGATGCTGTTCCACGAATAATGGAGAAGATCTACGATACTGTAATAGCTAAAGGCAAAAAGCTGCCACAACCAAAGAAATCAATATTTTTCCGGGCTGTTAAGCTCGGTTTGAAATATAAAGCCGATGGTAACAACGGATGGATTTATAAACGGAAATTAAAAATTGCCGATAAGCTTATTTTTAGTAAATGGAGAGAAGCACTGGGAGGAAATATCAGGTTAGTAGGTTGTGGCGGGGCAACATTGCAGCCACGTCTTGAGAAAATATTCTGGGCATGTGGCATAAAAGTTCTCAATATGTACGGTCTTACCGAGACTTCTCCTGTAATTACAATTAACAAAAGTACAAAACCCGATTTTAAACTTGGTACTGTCGGAAAACTGATCGAAGGAGTTGATGTGAAAATTGCTGAGGACGGTGAGATCATGTGTAAAGGTCATAATGTAATGCTTGGATATTATAAAGATCCCGAGCTTACAAAGTCGGTTTTTGACGATGACGGCTGGTTTCATACAGGAGATATTGGCTCCTGGGATAAAGACAAATTCCTTAAAGTAACCGACAGGAAAAAAGAAATATTTAAGCTGTCGAACGGTAAATTTATTGCACCCCAGGTTATTGAAAACAGGATCAAAGAATCAATTTTCGTCGATCAGATAATGGTTACAG
>JAUVHQ010000205.1 GCA_030593185.1 Bacteroidota bacterium | reverse complement strand
TGTATTTTTCAAGAAAAAAAATGAAATTATTCGAAGATTTTAAAATAAAGTTTGAACAGCCCAACTGGGCAAGAGACCCTGAATTAGGACTGTTAGACACCATATTAGAGAAACATCCGTTTTTGTATAAACTACTGTCAGCCGACATTACCAAAGGATGTAAAGATTCCGTATTTGGGCGTGGTGACACGCCAAGCGTTGAGCAAATTGTGAGGGCGGCCATTTATAAAGAACTCAAGGGGCTGGATTACCGGGAATTGGCGTACCACCAGATAGATTCACGTATTTGTGCATTGTTCATAAAAATAGATGAACTGCGGCCATACAGCTTCCAAATGTACCAGAAGTACATATCGAAGATAAAGCAAGAAAGCCTACAGCAACTACTTGTAGCGTTAAACACGATAGCCATAGGAGAAGGGCTTGAGGATATAGAAAAGCTTCGCCAGGACAGCACTGTAGTGAAAACCAACATACATCACCCCACTAACAATTCATTGATATGGGACTGCATAAAAGAAAGTCATCGATTATTGAAGAAGCTTTCGGAAGAAGTATCAGAAGTTAGCTATCGTGATTATTTGAAAACAGCAAAGAAAACCTATTACAAGATAAATAATACCAAGTCAAAGGATAAACAAGAGCAATTATTTAAAAAGCAACTGATCACTTTCACCAAAAGTATTAACCAGATTTCAAACGTTGTAAAAAAAAAGCCCTATTATAGTATTACATCAATATCATTAATATTAACAATGGAAGAGTTGTTGCCATTAATGAACCAGGTTTATGACATAGCATTTAGAAAGCAAATAAAAGGCGAGGAAGTACCCAACGACGAGAAACTGTTTTCCATTTACGAACTTCATACAGATATAATTGTAAAAGGCGGTAGAGACGTTAAATTTGGACACAAGGTAAATTTATCAACAGGCAAAAGCCCTTTGATTCTAACTTGTGATATTTTACGGGGTAATCCGTCAGATACACAATTATACGGCAATACTATTGATAAAATAGAAAATGATTACGGGATTGTTCCACGAGATTCGGTAACCGATGGAGGTTTTGCAAGCAAAAATAATTTGAACTACGCAAAAGAAAAGGGGATAATTAATATTGTCTTTAACAAAATTGTTGGGAGTATGAAGAACGAAGTAAGCAGCTTCAATATGGAGACAAGGCTAAAAAAATGGAGAAGCGGTGTGGAAGCAGTAATATCAAATGTAAAAAGAAAATTTGACTTATTTATGTGTAACTGGAAGGGCTGGGAACATTTCTGTTCAAAAATTTTGTGGAGTGTTATAGCATATAATATTAGGGTGATGGCAAGATTGATAATAAAAAATAACTTTAATATGGCGTAAATTACATGTATCTGATATTTAACTATATATAAAAAGAGTTAATTATGCCCAAAAACTCATATAAAACTAATAAACAGGTGTGTATGTGAAAATAAAATGAAAATAATTTAAAATTAACAATATGTCAGTCTGAAAATTGCAAAAAGGAAAATATTAATTAGCATTTATAAAAATAATTTTCTTTTTGCCGACTTTATAGACCGACACTAATTAATCTTATTCATTAAATATATATAATAAGCCTCAAACACACAGGTTGTGTGTTGTTTTTTTTACAACAATGTGATATTCTGTCGTTTACAAAATATATCACTTTCATTACATTAATACTACAAAAATTTTACAATATTGTTATTTTTAATGATTCTAAATTGGCTTATAAATCCCTTATTATCTGTATTTTATTATAACATATTATATGTTACTAACATATTAAATATTACAAAAATGTAAAATTATTATTAATTTTTTTGTTAATACTCCATTTTTTTTATATTTTGCACTCTGAAAAATTAATGCACCGGATTATTTTTAATTTTACAGTAATGCGGCAAATTAATTATAGAATAAATATATGAACCAAATTTTTTATTAACCAAATTTTTTTAATTATGAGAAAATTTACTATTTTTCTTGCAGCCATGTTGTTTTTTGGCTTGCAAGTTGCGTATGCACAAACAACAATTACAGGAACTGTTACCAATGCAGATGATGGGACTGCAATTCCGGGAGTAACAGTTATTGTAAAAGGAACTTCGGTTGGTACTACTACCGACTTAGACGGGAAATATGAGTTAACAGCTCCTGAAGGAGCCACTACTCTTATTTTCTCTTATGTCGGTATGGTAACACAAGAAATTGAAATCGGTGGCCGAACCGTGATTAATGTACAATTACAACCCAGTGTAGAGGAATTGGAAGAGGTAGTTGTTACAGCTCTCGGTGTTACCAGGGAAAGGAAAGCACTTGGTTACTCTGTTCAGGATGTAGGGTCGGAAGAATTAGAGAAAGCGAGAAATATGAATATCATTAACGCATTATCAGGTAAGGTTTCCGGTGTTCAAATTGCTTCTTCTTCCGGTGCAATGGGTGGTTCTTCAAGAATTCTTATTCGTGGAGCATCCTCAGTAAATGGCGAAAACCAGCCATTATTCATTGTTGATGGTATCCCATTCGACAACAGTAACTTTACATCTACCAACCAGGCAAGAGGTGCCGGTGGTTTTGATTACGGTAACATGGCAAATGACATCAATCCTGATGATATTGAGTCTGTTTCAATTCTTAAAGGACCGACAGCTGCAGCTCTTTATGGCTCGCGTGCAGCTAACGGTGTAATCCTGATAACTACTAAAACAGGTAAAGCCCGTGCCATAGACGGTAAAAAAGGTATCGGCGTTAGCGTAAGTTCAGGTCTAACCTTTGAACGTGTCGCAATCCTTCCAAACTACCAAAATGAATACGGTGGAGGTTATGGATTTGACACATTGTGGTATAATTATAATGACAACTACCAGAATCCAATTGCTTTCCCGAATCGTACAAGCGGATTATATCAAGGAACAAACCCTGATGGTGATTTAGATTCTTACGACCTGCTTCCTCAATATAAAGTTGATGAAAGCTGGGGTCCAAAATTAAATGGACAAATGGTAAGACCATGGTATTCATATTCAGATGCTTTTCCGGAAGTTTACGGTAAAAATGCTCCATGGGAAGCTCACCCCGATAATGTTAAAGACTTCTTCAGAACAGGTCAAACATGGACAAATAACATTGCATTAACAGGTGGTAGCGAAAAAGCTTTCTTTAGATTGTCATATACCAATATTCATCAATATGGTATCTGGCCAAAGAGCGAAATAAAGAAAAACTCTATTAACTTCAGCGGTTCTACTAAGTTAGGAGATAAACTTACTGCTTTCACAGTTATAAATTATGTTCAAACCAAAGCAATCGGCAGACCAGGTACCGGATATGACGGTGATAATATGATGCAGGAATTTAACCAGTGGAGCCACCGTAACTGGGACCAGGAAGCGATGAAAAAATACTGGATCAATCCTGACGGAACGCAAAATACATGGAACAGGACTTCATGGGATAACCCATTTCCAAAATACACTGACAATCCATACTGGACACGTTACAAAAATTACGAAAATGACCAAAGAGACAGGTTCTATGGTAATATCGGTGTTACTTATGAATTCACTGACTGGCTGAAAATCACAGGTAAAATTAATAAAGACTTCTATACTGACAGAAGAGAAGAAAGAAGAGCAGTCGGATCTAACGAAACACCCAGATATAAAGAAGGTATAAGAGAACTTTCAGAAACAAATATGGAATTTTTGCTTCAATTCAATAAATATTTAACCGAAGATTTGTCATTAGCAGCAAACCTTGGTGCTAACCAAATGACAAGAGTATATCATCGTAATGTTGGTGAAACTCAGGGCGGCTTAAGTATTCCTGACTTTTATAACCTTGCAAACACAATTGATGCAGCCTCAATTGACGACTATAAAGAAAAGAAAAGAATTAACAGTATATATGGTAGTGCATCACTGGGTTATTTAAGTATGATTTATTTAGATTTGACATTACGTAATGACTGGTCATCTACATTGCCTGAAGATAACAATTCCTATTTATATCCATCTGTAACTGCAAGCTGGGTATTCAGTGAATTGGATGTATTAAATAAAATTGACTGGTTCTCATTCGGTAAAGTAAGATTAGGTTGGGCACAGGTTGGTAACGATACTGATCCATACCAATTATATTCTACTTACGCTGCCAAAGAAAACTTTGGAAACAATCCGTTATACACTGTTCCTAATGCACTTAACAATGCAGACCTTAAACCTGAAAGAACTTCCTCATGGGAAGTTGGTGGTGACTTTAAATTCTTAAATAACAGATTTGGAGTTGACGTTACTTACTATAGCATGGAAACTGTTGACCAAATTATTGATGTTGACATCTCAGCTTCTTCAGGGTTCCGTTCACAAATAATTAATGCAGGTAAAATGACAAATAAAGGCTGGGAAATATTATTAACCGGTACTCCTGTAAAAATGAAAGATTTTACATGGGATATCACTGTCAACTGGTCACAAAACAAAAACGAACTTGTTGAACTAATGCCGGGTATTGATAATTATCGTTTAGTAAATGCACCGTTCTCAGTTTCGGTTAATGCAACAGTTGGTCAACCTTATGGTACACTTTTAGGTAGGAATTATGTATATGTAGATGGTGAAAGATTTGTTAATGCAAATGGTATGTATGAAAGGAGTGTCGAAGTTGAAACACTCGGAAATGTTATGCC
>JAUVHQ010000003.1 GCA_030593185.1 Bacteroidota bacterium | reverse complement strand
TTAAGTATCACATGCACCGATCAGGTAAACTCAGTATAAACCTGACAGATAGTTGTGATTGTGCACGTAAAGAAACAGTTAATTACGTTATTAATAACGTAATTAATAACGTTATTCTTTTACAAAATATAAATCTACACGATATATTAATTCCATTTCGGTTGTGGTGATATATTAATTTGTACAAAATTATGTGTAACTTGTAAAAATCTAAATCTTTACTAATTAACACTACATAGTTAATTTCTGTTTTTACCAGGGATCTTTTTATATACAGATAGGCGATTTGGCATTTAATTTCAAGATATATATTTAGTTAAAAATAAGTGGATAGTTAAAATATATGTGAGTTTACACATACGCAAACATTATCTGCAAATAAAAACAAACTTATTATGAGACGATTCGTTTATCTGGTACTGTTCTTCTTCATTTCAAACGCAAACGCGCAAGAAAACATTACCTATCAAAAACCACCAGAAGAGATTATAGATCTTGTAGACGTACAACTTGCTCCATCTGTTCTTTTAGATGACAATAAAGAATACATGGTGCTATTGTACCGTGATGCTTATAAAACCATAGAAGAACTATCAAAAGAGGAGCTTCGCCTGGGAGGCCTGCGTATCGATCCTAAGACCAATATAGGTAGCAGAGTTACCTATTTCAACAATGTTAAAATCAAAAATATCAAGCAGAAGAACGCTGCTGTAAAACCAGTGAAAGGGCTACCGCAAAACCCGTGCTTGACTAATTTCACTTGGTCCCCGGATCAGAAAAAAATTGCTTTGACCAATACGGCTTCAAAAGGTGTAGAAGTATGGGTTCTGGACTTGCAGAGTGCATCAGTTACCAAGCTTACAGAGGCCCGTGTTAATGCCAACCTGAGAGATGTAATCAATTGGTTTGAAGATAGTCAATCTTTATTGGTGAAATTGGTTTCTGAGGGAAGAAAAGATTTAATTGATAACGATAAAGTGATTCCTACAGGCCCAACCGTTTCAGTAAGTGATGGCAAAAAAGCACAAAACAGGACTTATCAAGACCTATTAAAAGGTAAAATAGACGAACACAACTTTGAACAATTAGCACTCTCCGAGATTTTCAAAGTATCGGTCGATGGCACTAAAGAAAAGTGGCTTGGCAGCGCCATGTACCTCGGTATCAGCTTTTCGCCCGATGGCAACTATGTGATGTTAAGTACGGTAGAAAAACCATTTTCATATTTGGTTCCTTATAGACGTTTTCCTTCAAAAACTACCATTTACACCAAGGATGCCAAACAAGTTGAAACTGTATTAGAAGTACCGCTTATTGAAGATGTTCCTAAAGGGTTTATGGCTACCAGAAAAGGCAGGAGAAATCTCAGTTGGCGTAGCGACAAACCTGCAACACTAGTATACGCCGAAGCGCTCGATGATGGCGACCCGGCAAACAAAGTGGAATATCGTGATGAAATTTTTCAGTTGGAAGCCCCTTTTGACGGCAATCCAAAAAGTATCCTAAAAACTATTAATCGTTTTACCAGTATTCAATGGGGTAACGATAATACGGCTATCGCCTATGATTATTGGTGGAACACCCGAAACACCAAAACCTATGTTCTCAACCCATCTAATGCTTCGCAAAAACCTGAAGTCATTTCAGACCGAAACTATCAAGACCGCTACAGTGATCCAGGGGATTTCGTTACCAAAAGAAATGATCTGGGTAGCTATGTTTTAGCCCTAGAGGGAAATCATGCTTTTCTAACAGGTGATGGATTTTCAGAAAAGGGACAATTCCCTTTTGTAGATATGATCAATTTGAAGACCCGGAAAAAGGAACGACTCTATCAGTCTAATTATACCGACAAGTTGGAAAATCTGAGACAATACGATCCGGAAAAGAACCAATTGTTAGTACGCATTGAGTCTAAGAGCGAATATCCCAACTACTATTTCAGAGATCTAAAACGTAAGAATCTAAAGCAACTTACTTTTTTCGAAAATCCTTTCAAAAGTATTCAAAGTGTGCATAAAGAAGTGATTACTTACAAACGCGAAGATGGTTTAGAACTTTCTGGCACCCTATATCTGCCTGTAGGTTATGACAAAAACAAGAGGGAAAAAATGCCGATGATTCTATGGGCTTATCCCAGGGAATATAAAGATAAATCCAGTGCGGCACAGAATACACAAAATCCGAACAGGTTCACGTACCCTTATTGGGGTTCTCCGATCTACTGGGTGTCCAGAGGTTATGTGATATTGGACGGTGCTGCTTTTCCTATTGTTGGTGAAGGCGATACCGAACCAAACGATTCCTTCCGTAAGCAGTTAGTTGCAAATGCAAGAGCCGCCATCGATGCGGTAGATCAGTTAGGATATATCGACCGAAATAGAGTGGCTGTAGGCGGGCATAGTTACGGAGCATTTATGGTAGCCAATCTGCTTTCACATTCCGACCTGTTTGCTGCGGGAATTGCCAGAAGTGGTGCCTATAACAGAACGCTAACACCGTTTGGTTTTCAGAGTGAAGAGCGCTTCTATTGGGAGGCTCCTGAGGTATATTACATCATGTCGCCTTTTATGCACGCCAATAAGATGAAAACCCCTTTGCTTCTGATACATGGTGAAGCTGACAACAATTCGGGTACTTATCCTTTGCAAAGCAATCGCTACTTTAATGCCTTAAAAGGATTAGGTGCCACCGTAAGATTGGTGATGTTACCTAAAGAAAGCCACAGCTACAGAGCAAAAGAAAGTATCCTTCACCTGCTATGGGAACAGGATCAATGGCTGGAACAATATGTAAAAAATAAGCTATCTGCAGGTAATAATAAATAAACGACATTAAAACAGGCGTTTATTCAGAACGTTGGTTGTAATCCTCTCTATATCGAAAATATTAATTTCCCAGGCTGATGTTAGAGAGGACAATAAAAAGAAAAATAAAATATACAGAAAGACAAATCGGTTGGATAGTTATAGTTCCTTTTCTTGGAATACTTGTATTACTATTAATTTTCTACATTAATCAATGGGGAAACAATCCAATTAGTTATTCAGGGCTATTGTTTATGTCATTAATACTCATAATTTGTTTATTGCTTTTTTTTCAGATGAGAATTTCTGAAGACAACGAAAAAATTCGAATATCTTATGGAATAGGCTTGATTAAAAAAATAATAGACATTCATAATATTGAACGGATTGAAATTGTGAGAAATAAATTGTATTATGGACTTGGTATTCGAATAATAAAAAACGGATGGTTATGTAATATACAAGGACTAAATGCCATAGAACTTAAACTAAAAAATTCTAAATCAATAATACGTATTGGAACGGCAGATAATAAGAAATTAAAGAAAGAAATTGAATCGAAAATATAACAACCAACTGCCAACAAACGTTCAAAAATCATAGCCCCCCTTCGGGATGGTAATGCTTTTTAGCGCAGACGTTATCTTTAAGTCAAGAATAAAGCAAACGATAAATTTCACGATAGCGAGTTGCAGCTATTTTTCCCTTTTCTCAATCATATTAATTGATTTGAAGTATCCGCATTAAATCGTCTGCATGTATTCTGCAGTAATATTGCTGAAAGGCAATGAAGGGAACAAATACTAATACGCTAATCAATAATCCTATTCCCAATGCCTTGTAGTCTGCCGATTTTAGGATTACAAACAATGCCCATGCAATGTTTAAGGTCATTATGATATGGGAAACCTGGGCAATTAGGTTCATGCCGTCCCAAGGGAAAATGAATAGTCCCATTGTACCGAAAAAGAAAATCGGCAATATGGCAATGGCTAACCACTTTTTGTTTTTTGTAATAAAAAATGCTGTTAATCCAATCAGATACGCCACACTTGACGGTGCGCAGGCATTGAATACAAACCATTCTATGAATTTAACTTTCAGCATTCCCAAAAAAAAGTAGGTGCTGTTGATTGAGGCAAGCAAAAGCAAAACGGCTAATACTATTCCTGCGATACGGGTTATTCTTGTTAATTCCATAATTTTTAATTTATTGGTATGTAGATTTCTGTCTTCAACTTTTCGGGCTTGGTGCGGTTCGGGTTATTCAGGTATTTCTCGAAACACGGTGCGTTGCGCAATCCGTGTCCGCTCTCGGGTAGCCACTTACCGAAAATTGTATCGTAAGCCGCTCCTAAATTGCTGTATATGCCTTGATAGAGAAATACAGCATACTTTCCGCCCGTAATTTCTTTTACGCCAACTTCACCTTGTGCTTGTGCAGACTTATGTATAACCAAACAAGCGTCGTAACGGCATTTTTCACTTTCGGTAACTTTCGGGTCGTCGTGGCTGATACCGATATTTTCAATGCCTGCCGTAAATAGTTTATGCTCTTTTATGAATGCCCATAGTCGATTCCAAACAGTTTCATAATCGCTACCGCCGTATTCACCGATTATGCGAATGTAAATGGCTGTTTTTGTCGGTAACTCAACAATTTTCGGGGCTTTCAGTTTCAATTCTGCGTTAATTAAAGGTGCTTTCATAATGGTGAAATTTTTATTGTTTCTATACTCAATGGGTGAAATATCATAATACTGTTTAAATGCTTTTGATAACGAAGATGACATTTCGTAGCCTACATTGTAAGCGATTTCTTGAATGGGGATTTGCGTGTAGCGCAATAAGCGTGCGGTAGTTTCGACACGCATACGGGTGATAAACAAGCCGGGCGGCTCGCCTAAAAATGCTTTTATAATTCGGTGGAAATGATAGGGAGATAGATTGGATATTTCAGCCAACTTGTTCAGGTCGAGTTCGCTGTCCAAATGGTTGTTGATATATTCTACTACGACATTTATTCGTTTCAAATATTCTTCTCGTGTCGATATTTTTGTTTGCATTTTATTTTTCAATTTGATAGTGCAAAGATACTATCAACTTTTTGGTATTCACTTTTCCAATCTTGCGGTTTTTTTTATAATTGTGCCTAAAAGATAAATACAAAACGTTCTTTGATACATTCTAAATAAAGTATTACGATTATATTATGTAACTTATATTTATTTACAACATATTTGCTATTTTGCAAGAACAAGGGATAAAACACTTATACGTTGTGTCGCATGCAAAAAGATAAAACCGTAAAATATCAACATGGATAAGATAAATATTAAAGAAAAATTTGATCTGATAACAGAATATTGGAAACCAAAAATTGTTGGAGAGTTGAATAATCAACAAATTAGACTTGTCAAGATTAAAGGAGAGTTTGTTTTCCATAAACATGACAAAGAGGATGAATTCTTTTTAGTGATTAAGGGTTTACTAAGAATGGAATTCGAAGATAAAGTTGAAATTTTAAAAGAAGGAGAGTTTATAATAATTCCCAAAAGTGTTAAACACAGACCTGTTGCAGATCAAGAAGCACATTTATTATTATTTGAGCCGGATTCAATATTAAATACAGGAGATATTATAAATGAATTAACTGTTGATTCACCAGAAAAAATTTAAAAAATATTTGAAATGGAAAACATGGACAAAAATAAAATAGAGCAGATCGTTAAGACTCGAAAACAGGCACATTCATACTATTTGAAAAAATCAAAGGTTTATCAGTCCTTCGTTGATATGGAGCAAAATACTTACAAAGACGGAGAACTAAGCAAAAAGCAAAAGGAGTTGATCGCAATCGGGATTTCAGTTGTGATTAACTGTGAATCATGCATGGAATGGCATATTAAACAAGCGATTGATGATGGAGCAACAGAAGAAGAGATAATTGAAGCGATTGAGGTTGGAATTGAAATGTGCGGAGGACCTGGAACGGCTTCAGCAAGATTTGCGATGAACGTATTAGAATATTATAAATCAGATAAATAAAAGATGTACGACGGCACATTCAAGTAGGCGGCTGATCACGCTGAAGCGTGACCAAGGTTCCTCCGATAGAGTTACGGCGACACACGGGGCACCTCTCTCCTATACTTTCCCGTATACTTCCCCGTACACTTTGTTACGGGGTAAATGTTACAGGGTAACGGGCAGGCTCACCACCGTATCCCCCTAAGCGGGAGTTCTCGCCTTTCTTTTCCCAAATATTTTGTTTTGAATCATTTAAAAACATAAATTTACTTAATCATTCATGTTTTAAACTAAACAGTATTAAGATGTCTGAAACAAAAAACAATTCTAATTCCCGCCGAAGATTTTTAAAAACATCGGCGGTAGCAGTTGCAGGTCTATCGGTTGTTCCATACATCCGTTGCAGCAAGGGGGCAATTGCCGGCCCTATGAAAAGATCGTTTGGAAACCTGAATTTCGATGTGACCACACTTGGTCTTGGCGGACAGTCTTCCATACAATGGACACCCGAAAATGTTGATCCTGCAAATATAATACTGAAAGCCTTTAACCTGGGAGTAAATTATTTTGACACATCCAATGTTTATGGTCCCAGCCAGTTGAATTTTGGAACAGCTTTCCGCAAGCTTGACCTGATTTCCGGCAATACAGGCTATAACGAAAGTCTCAGAAAATCGATCTGGCTTACTTCGAAAACTCACTTACGGTGGGCAAAAGGAGCTATGGAGAAAGAAGGTGTCAGGCACGTTACCAATGGCACTGAAGGGTCACTTACAGTAGATGATCTTAAAAGATCCCTGTCCCAGATATTTGGTGATGGAGAGGGAAATTACCCTGAAGGCTCCTATCTTGATATGATATTGATCCACAACCTTAATACACTTCAGGAGGTCGATGTTCTGTATGAAGGAATTGAAAATCCGGATCCAAAAGCCGAACACATTGGAGCCCTCGTTGCTTTACGCGATTACCGTGACGGAACAAACCTTACCGGACTTAACCCAAAAGAGGAAAAGCTGATCCGGCATATCGGGTTTTCCGGACATTATTCTGCTCCGGTAATGATGGAAATGATCCAGAGAGATAAATTCAACCTGCTTGATGGAATGCTGGTGGCTATCAATGCAAACGACAAACTTAATTTCAACATGCAGCATAACGTAATCTCTGTGGCATCCGCAAAAAACATGGGAGTAATTGCCATGAAAGTTTTCGCCGACGGTGCTATGTACACAAAGGATGCCGACTGGTCATGGAAACCCGAACATGTAGTCAGAACGGTTGGGAGCAGGTCTCTGCCATCAAAGCCTCTGATTGAATATTCACTCACTACGCCCGGTATTCATACCGCCATCATCGGTATTGGACAAATCAGCGAAGACCCTGAATTATGCCAGCTACATCAAAATTTTCAGTCTGCCCTGATTGAACCTGACGGGCTCAATGAAACAGAACGGCGGGAAGTTGAACAAATGGCTGGTATGGTGAAAGGAGGTAAAACCAATTATTTCCAGATCCCTGAAGGAGGTCTTACCGCTCCGGAAAATCCTTCCATAAGCCAGCAATTAGAAGATGAACAGCGTGTGATAAACCTTACCTGGCATACGGCTTATGCAGGAAGCGAACCAATAAAATCTTACGAGATCCTCCGTGATAATGAAAAGATCGGCGAAATAATTCATAAACCGCAAACAACCAAAGAACCATTTGCCTTCAAGGAAAATGTAGCTGACAGGAATGCCCATGAATATAAGCTCGTTTCCGTTGACAAGAGCGGCAGGAAAGCAGAAACAGACATCCTTGTGCTACCGTCAATGGAATAAGAAAAAACAAAAGGGAGCATGCTCCATTTTCGGAGGGTGCTCCCTTGAATTCACGCCCATTGCTCCTCAAGAATCCCACCTTCAACACCAACAATTATTTGTTTGACAGGTACTTTTCGTTCTGCTTTTGCAGCAGCTGCTTTAACCATCTGAATTAAGCCACCGCAACAAGGTACCTCCATCATCATAACTGTTATAGTATTTACTTTAGCCTCATCGATCAGTTGTCTGAATTTTTCAATATAAACTTCTGTATTTGAATCTAATTTCGGGCATGCTATACCTAAGCTTTTACCTTTTAAATAATCTTTATGAAAATTTCCCATTGAAAAAGCCACACAGTCTGCAGCAATAACGATATCTGAATCTTTGAAATTTGCTGCAACAGGATTAATCAGGTGCATCTGAACCGGCCAGTGTGTCAATTCAGATCTTTGACTTGCCGATTCTACCATATTACCAGATTCATGACTTCCTCCAAAGCTCCTTTCCATTGACCCTGGACATCCACATGCCAAATTGTCTTCGTGTTGTTCCATTTTATTCTCTTCATTTATTTCATTAATAATCTCATTCACATCTATATTCAATTCGTCTTTATGACTTAATAAATATGTTATCCCTTCATGAAGAAAGCTCTCTTCTCCATGCTCTTTTAAATGCTTTAAGTGGGCAACTACAACATTCTTACCTTTAGTTACCATATCGGTCATTACTTTTACCTCATCATAAGGTTCAGCTTCACGTTGCTCAATTGTAATAGCGCCCTGTGGACAATGGCCGATACATGCACCTAATCCATCACACATCAAATCACTAATTAACCGTGCTTTCCCATCAATAATTTGCAAAGCACCCTCATGACAGTTAGGAACGCATTCTCCACACCCATCACATAAATCCTCGTCTATTTTTACAATATCTCTTTTCATTTTATTTTGTTTAAATCGTTTTTCAAATACAAAAATACTGTCATCCAAAATCTAAAGTTGTAACATATGTTACATTCAGCAGATATTTATATACATTTGAATTATGTATAAGATACTTTCTGATTCAATATTATTCAAAGGCCTCAGTGAATTGGATATAGAGAACCTGCTGAACAAAATAAATTATCAAATTAGAAAATATAAACCTAAAGATACTGTTGCACTCAGTGGTGAAGAGTGTAATTATTTAATGATAATTTTAAAAGGTAAAGTTAAAGGAGAGATGTTTGATTATTCAGGTAAAGTAATTAAAATTGAGGATATTCATGCTCCAAAGCCTCTTGCTATTGCTTTTATCTTTGGCAAGAATAATAAATTTCCCGTAACCGTTGAAGCTGTAATGGACACCAAACTATTGGTTATACATAAAAGTGAATTTTTAAAACTTTTGCGATCGAATGTAAGAATTCTGAATAATTTCCTGAATGCTATATCGAACCGAAGTCAATTTTTATCGAATAAAATCAAGTTCCTTTCGTTTACTACAATTAAAAGTAAATTTGCACAATATATATTAGAGTTAGCCAAAGACGATTTATATATTGTAGAATTAAAACAGACCCAACAACAGTTAGCCGAATTATTTGGTGTTACCCGACCTTCGGTTGCCAGAATTATTGGAGAAATGCAAAATGAAGGACTTATTAAAATTGAAAAGAAACAGGTTGAGATTTTAAATAGAAAAGCACTTATTGAATTAATTAATTAATCAGTCGGCAGTCAACAGTCGGCAGTCAACAATCGGCAATCGACAATCAACAGTTGGTGATCAACAAAAATGCAAAGTATATTTTAAACTTTTGTTATTTTAGCATTCAATCATTTAATCATTTATGTATTTATTTTTCGACACAGAAACAACAGGACTACCAAAAAATTGGAAAGCACCTATAACAGACTTGAATAATTGGCCAAGACTGGTGCAATTAGCTTATTTATTCTATGACAGAAATGGCAATAAAATATCCGGTGGTGACTTTATCATAAAGCCAGAAGGTTTTACCATTCCGGCAGATGCCTCTCGTATTCATGGTATATCAACAGAAAGAGCTATAAGAGAGGGGGAATCTTTATTGACAATTTTGCAAACTTTTCAATCTGTAGTAAGTCAGGCAGAATTTCTTATTGCACATAACATAAGTTTTGATGAGAAGATTGTCGGAGCAGAATTTTTACGGGTTGGAAAACAAAACCCATTACCAGCAAAAAGAAAAATCTGTACGATGGAAAGCTCGACAAATTTCTGCGCACTTGCCGGACCTTATGGTTATAAATGGCCAAAGTTGTCAGAATTGCATTACAAATTATTCAATACTGGATTTAAGGAAGCTCATAACGCTGCAGTTGATATTAATGCAACAGCAAAATGTTTCTGGGAATTAAAAAGAATAGGAAAAATTTAATTTTTAATTAATAATTTAATTGAACAAAATAAATAAGCAATGAAATTATTGGTAATATTCTTCTTCCCCCTGTTAATAACAATAACCGGCATTGAAACATTTTGCCAGGAGGGATTAATAAAAAGTAAAAATCCAATTGTTCGTATATCCACTGAAATTGGAGAAATTGAAGTTGAGATCTTCGTGAAAGAAGCTCCGGTTACGGCAACCAATTTTTTAGAGTATATAAAAAAGGGGATGTTCAAGAATGCTTGTTTTTACAGGGTTGTAAATATGGAAAATCAACCGGATGATGATATTAAAATAGAGGTGATACAAGGGGGACTGGGATGGTCTGATTCTATTCCCGGATTAGGACCGATTAAACATGAAACCACTGATATAACCGGGATAAAGCATTTGGATGGGACACTTTCAATGGCACGTGATAAACCCGGTTCAGCAAGTTCTGAATTTTTTATTTGTATAAATAACCAACCGGAACTTGATTATGGAGGTAAACGAAACCCGGATGGCCAGGGATTTGCTGCCTTTGGTAAAGTAATAAAAGGAATGGATGTTGTTCGAAAAATTCAGAAGTTGGATAATACAAACCAGATGCTGGATAATTCAGTTATGATCTTGAATATCACACGATTGGAGTGAATGAAAGTTAAGTAAGGTGAGTAAGTTGAGTAGGTGAGTATGGAAGAAGGAAAAAGTCGAAGAGTCGAAAGGTCGAAAAGGTGAAGAGGAAAATAATGAATATAGAATAACGAATTTTGAATTATGAAGTGAAGAATAAAGAGGTGATACGCTATTCAGGTATGTTACAACTCTTAACCACAGTGAAATATGCCCCTTCCCTGATGAAATATTTTCGTACCTCAAATTTCACACGGTAAACGCCGCATTTCACGTGGGCAAGCGTATAACTTTTAACCTATAACGTATAACTTTAAACTTCAGAATATGAAAAATGAAAAGAATTTGGTGATTGCAAGGAATATCCTTGTTCCATTTATTTTAATAACAACCTGTTTTGCACTTTGGGGATTTGCCAATGATATTACAAATCCAATGGTGAAGGCATTCTCGAAAATCTTTAAAATGTCTGCCACAGGGGGAACTTTAGTGCAAGTAGCATTTTATGGCGGGTATTTTGCAATGGCATTTCCTGCTGCAATATTTATCAGGAAATACAATTATAAGGCAGGTATATTGGTAGGACTTGGTTTATATGCAACCGGTGCATTGCTTTTTATTCCAGCTAATATGTCAGGAATATTTGCTCCTTTTCTTATTGCTTATTTTGTTATCACCTGTGGTCTTTCTTTCCTGGAAACCAGTGCTAATCCATATATTCTTTCAATGGGGTCAGAAGAAACTGCTACACGCCGTCTGAATTTTGCTCAGTCCTTTAACCCTATGGGCTCATTACTAGGAATGTGGGTGGCAATGAATTTTATCCAGGCTCGGCTTGATCCAATAGACACAAATACACGTAATCTTCTTTCACAAGAAGAGTTTGAAGCAGTAAAAGTCCACGATCTGGATATCCTAAGTAACCCATATATTATCATTGGACTGATAATTGTCGCTATGTTTATTATCATTGCTTTGGTAAAAATGCCAAAGGATGAAGATAGTAATCACAAAGTATATCTGTTTCTTACACTTAAACGGTTGCTTTCAAATAAAAGATATCGTGAAGGAGTTATTGCTCAATTTTTTTACGTTGGTGCACAAATAATGTGCTGGACTTTCATTATTCATTATGGTACAAGAATATTTATAAGCCAGGGAATGACTGAGAAAGATGCTGAAATATTATCGCAGCAATATAACATAGTTGCTATGATTATCTTTTGCGTTAGCCGTTTCATTTGTACATTTATTCTGAAATATATCAAACCCGGAAAGTTTCTTATGTTCCTTGCTATTGGAGGAATGACCCTTACGCTTGGAGCAATCTTTATCCAGGGAGTTACAGGTCTTTATTTTCTTGTTGGTATTTCTGCCTGTATGTCACTTATGTTCCCAACAATATACGGGATATCACTTAAAGGTCTGGGCGAAGATGCTAAAATAGGTGCCGCGGGTTTAATTATGGCTATACTGGGTGGTTCAATTTTACCCCCCTTACAAGCTTCTATTATTAACCTCGACACTCTATTTTCTATGCCTGCTGTAAACGTTTCGTTTATTGTGCCGCTAATATGTTTTATTGTTATCATAATATTCGGATACAGGACGGAAAGAAGTATGTAGTAAATAGTAGGTAGGAAGAAGGAAGAGGCGACGGAGAGAGGGAGAGAGGGAGAGAAGGGGAGAAAAGGAGAAGATGGGAAGAGAAGGGGCGAGAGAGCGAGGGGGCGAAAGGGAGAAGATGAGAAAATGTGAAAAGGAGAAGTTGAGAATAGCGAAGAAACTCTTGTCCGCTATTATTTCCGGTCAATTGCTTTTGCAAAACCTATAGCTATAGTCCTGTATAACATATGTCCAAGTTTAGAGTATGGCAAGTAAAATATCACAAACCAAACACATACAAGATGGAAGAAATATAGGTGATATGCATAATACCAATTCATAAAACGGGCAAGTTCTACTATCCCACCTGAAATAACTAACAGGAAAAATGAAATAATTAATAACCAGTCAGAATAGTTACTGTTGCCATAATTTATCTTATTGAAAAGCCTGTTAATTATCATTATTCCTAACCCGGTTACCAGCATCAAACCGGCAACATTCCCCATAATTTTGACCGGATTAGTAAATTTAAAAGGGTAATTGTGAGTTAATGTCGCAATAATAGCAAAACCCGTAACAATCAGTAGCAGGATAAATCCATAGAATACCAGTAAATGCGATATTTTCCTTGATTTTTGTGCTGAACAGGTACTGAATTTTGAGTGTAACACAATCTCATTTGAAGTGGTCATGAAACGCCTGTAAAAACCTTTTTGAGCTTTTGCATCATGATACCTGGCTTTCAGATCATTCCTGAATTTTATTAATCCTGATATCGCAAAACAATATATAATTACAGTGATGATACCAAAAGAACCATTTAACCATGCATGAGGAAAAAACTTTGAATAATTTACAGTTCCTTCCGGAATTTCTAATGTTCCTGCTAAAAATAATATTGAAAGAATTACAATAACAGGAAGTAGGATCGCAACCGGAAGCCATATTGGTTTACTTAATATTGTATTTAAGAATTTTGGGCTGGCATAATGCCTGTAAGTAATTTGCCTGATCGCAGAAAACACATCTGCAGGCTTTACATCACGCGGGCAATGGGTACTGCAATCACCACACTGATGACACAGCCAGATGTCAGTATTAACAAGTAACCTCTCTTTCATTCCCCACCCTGCCCAGATCATTTCTTTCCTGGGAAATGGACTATCATCCGGAGCCAGCGAGCACACAACCGAGCATGTACCACATTGCATACACTCATTTAATGAAGAGTTGCTTAATCTCTTAACCTCCTTCTTAAACTCAATATCCGGATTAATATCTATCATCTTTTTCTCGTTACTTTAGTCTTTTAAGTTGTTTCAGGTTTGAAAATGTCACTGGTTACTGGTTACTAGTTACTGGTTACAATTTCTTCACTCTTAGCCCTTTGCTCTATGCTCTTCTCTTTTGCCTTCTGCCTTCCTCACCTCATCTCCTCATCTCCCTATCACATCATTTCCTCCTTTTCACTTTCAACTTTCAACTTTCAACTTATTTCTACATTCCCTTAAAAGGATTCGGTCCTATTTCTTCTATCATCTCAACGTACTCATTGATAATTTCCGTTATCTTATAATAACCGGTGATTTCAACAAACTCAGTTTTTATTCGCTCTGGTTCCAGCATCATTGTTTCAAGGGTTTCCTGTAAATTTTCACTCCTGGTCTCAGTCAATTCACTTCCATGAATATAATGGCACTGGTAATCGTCTCCGGGTTTACAGCCAATCTGTAATATCCCATCGAAACCTTTGGAAAGTGCATCAGAGATCCACACGTTATTTATTGAACCGATACACCTGACAGGAATGATCCTCACATACGGACTATATTTCAACCCTTTTCTTCCAGCCATATCTAATGCAGGATAGGCATCATTCTCACAAACAAATACCAGGATTCTTGGCTTCTCTTCAAACTCGTCCGGAACCTCAACTGATTTGATCATAGCTGAAACACTATTAATAGAAAAGTCGGAGAAACTGATTATTCTTTCAGGACATGATCCCAGGCATATTCCGCAACGCCTGCAACGGTTCAGGTTGGGAAGTGGAGTCCCTTTTTCTGTTTCATCGTAAACACCAAACGGGCATTCTTCTGTGCACCTTTTACAATCGGTACATCTTTCAAGATACAGATCGGGATATGTCTTGTCTCCTGAACGCGGATGCACCGCCTCTCCCCTCTTTGTTGCTTCAATACACTGAATAGCTTTTAACATTGCTCCTTTCGCGTCTTCCATTGAAGCGGAAATATCCATGGGAACTCTTAAACTACCTGCAGCATAAATCCCTGTCCGCCTTGTTTCGTAAGGGAAACAAATAAAATGAGAATCGGCAAAATTATATTTCAATTCAGGTAATCCTTTTCCCAGGCGGTAGGCAAGATTCAGATCTTCAGTCCCGGCAGGTGTCATGCCTGTAGCAAGAACCACCATATCTGCAGTAATTTCAATATCATCGCCAAGCAAGGTGTTCTTTACACTTATTTGCAGTTTGTTATCTTTTTCTATAATCTCATTAATCTCTCCTTTAGTCATAAACAGGTGATCATCTTTCTGTACCTCTTTATAAAACTCCTCATACAAACCAGGTGTGCGGATATCTTTATAAATAATAAATACTGACGTTTCCGGACTTAAATCCCTGATATATTTAGCCTGCTTAAGTGTGGTTCCACAACAAAATGATGAGCAATAAGGCAGATGATCTTTATCCCTTGATCCGGCACACTGAATAAAAAGAATGCTTTTAGCCAATTGCCTTTCCTGATCCTCTTTTATCAATTCTTCGAACTCCACATTTGTAAGTACATTCTTGTATTTTCCATAACCCAGATGAGTCAGGGCATTTGCATCATAAGGTTTCCATCCCATTGAGGCAACAATTGACCCTACAGTGATCTTTTGCTCATGTCTGTTCTGTATAACTATCTCAAATTTTCCGGGCTGACCGGAAATTTTGCTAATACTAGCCGACTTATATACATTGATATTGGGATTATCTTCAACATCCCTGATCTTTTCTTTTATAACAGGTTCAATTAATTTATTATAAGGCTCCTTATCGGGAATCTGCTTATATAATTTACCCGACCAACCTCCAAGCTTTTCTTCCTTTTCAACCAAATGTATAGTGTATCCTGCTTTTTCTCCTTCAATAGAGGAGTTTATACCGGTTATTCCGCCACCAACAACCAGGATGTCAGAACTAATATCATCTGCTATATATGGTTGGGGAATTAAAATATTTTTCACCCTGGCAATACCCATTCTCAGATAGTCTTCAGCTGCCATCTGGGTATCTTCCTCTCCCGGTTCATAACACCAAACAACCTGTTCACGCAAATTTACCCTTTCGCAAACAATAGTTTCAGGAAAATCGAATATCCCGGTTTTTACCCTTGGTGAACATGCCGCAATTACTATACTGTCTAACTTTTCCTTTTCAATATCCCGACTGATCAGTTCATATCCTTCAACCGAGCAGAGTGAAGAATGGTTTTTACAAACAGTGATATTCTGTTCACTAGTTACGGTTTGGCTGAGCTTCTCAATATTTATGCCCTTACCAATTTCGCACCCCGAACAAATATATACACCTGTCTTTTTTTCCAATTTCTACAGTTTTAACCGGTTAATTGAATAGCTTTTAATGCTGCAGCAGTAGCATCTTTTACTGATGATGAAACATCCATTGGCTTTTTACAGCATGACACTGCATGTATCCCCTCTTTTTGTATCTCTGTAAGAAAACCATTCTGGTCTTTGTTCAGATTCAGCGTTGCATCTGAAGGAACAATACCTGTTGCAAGCACAACCAGATCAGCTTCATGCTTTATCTTTTTCCCGGAAAGGATATCTTCAGCTTCAACTATTAAATTCTTTGTATCACCAACCTCCTCAATCTTGGCAACCTTACCTTTTATCAGTTCAATGTTCCTGTTTTCTTCAACTTTATTCAGGAAATCCTCATTTCTTCCTGATACTCTCAAATCAATATAGAATATTTTTATTCTGCTATCAGGATATTTCTCCTGGATTGATAGTGCATGTTTTAACGAAGCAGGGCAACAAACAGCCGAACAATACGGAAGATAATTCTCATCGCGCGAACCGGCACATTGAACAAATACAATGTCTTTCGGAACTTTATTATCTGACGGTCTGATCAGGTTATCTCTTCCCGGTCCGTTTGATGCTATCAACCGTTCAAACTCTACATTAGTAACAACATTCTTAAAATCAGAATAATGCAAATTATCAATTAAGCCTGCATCATAATTCTTCCAGCCTGTTGCAAAAACAACCGAGCTTACTTCAAGAAAAAAAACTTCTTCTTTCGCAGAAAGATCAATTGCATCATATTCACATACCTCAACACATTTATTACACGATCCTTTTTTACAGTACCGGTCATCAATTGAAAATTTCGCAGGAAAAGCCATCTCATGCGGGAAATAGATTGCCTTTGTTTTGGTGAGGTCATAATTTAATTCATCTGGTCTCTCCTCCGGGCAGACATAGACACATTTTCCACATGCCGTACAATTATCCTTTACATATTGTGGTGCTGAACGCAATTTGACACTGAAATTATCTTTTTCTCCTGAAATTTCGAGCAGGGTTGTTAATGTATAATATTTAATACGGGTGTTTTGTCTGATCCTTCTGAAGTTAATTTCCAGGCCACAGGCAGGCGGACACAATTTCGGAAAATAATTATTCATTTTAATAACATTCCCACCCAGGTAGGGCTTCTGCTCAATCAGAACAACCTCTTTTCCAACCTCTGCTATCTCAACTGCAGTTGTTATTCCGCTGATGCCACCACCGACAATTAAAGCAGGTTTGCTATGTGGGATTGCCATTGAAGAAATTTAAAATTAGAAATTAAAAAATATAATGAATTTACTATTTTATGAGGTACTGGGTACTAGGTGCAATTTTCTTCGCTCTTAGCCCTTTGCTCTATGCTCTTCACTTTTGCCCACAGTGAAATATGCTCCTTCCCTGGTGAAATATTTTCGTACCTCAAATTTCACAGGGCAGGCGTCGCATTTCACCCCGATGAAATAAAAAGAATTTCATGGGGTAAACGTGGCAAGCTTCTGCCCTCTGTTTTCTACCTTCTGCCTTCTGCCTTCTGCCTTCTTACTATTTACTACTTACTATTTACTTTTTACTTTCTTCTATAACTTCTCTCCTAATCATCTCCCATTCTCCTGTCCCGGGATCCCACATACAATTTGCAAAGCATTTCCAATCCTCTTTCATTTCAGGAAAATCGGTCCGGAAATAGTATCCGGGCCACCTTGTTTCTTCCCTGAAAAGGATGGTTCTTAAATGAGATTCTGCCTGCCACATCCGGTGAATATTTTCCCAGCAACGCATCAGTTCATTCAGGTCGGACGCAGCAAGTTTCTCAGCATCTTCTTTCATATATTGCAGGAACTCAAGACCTTTGTCCAGTAGTGCTTTTGATGTTTTAAAACCCACTGATGCGCCTCCTGCATATTCGTCCATAATCTTTTGCAGCCGGAACATGAACATTTTCGGTTTAATGTAGTTCGGATTAACATCTTCATCATTCGTATAGTCCTTGTGTTCATCGAAAGTAGCTAATGGCTGCAATATTTTTTCTTTTATTTCCTGAACTTTTGCCTCATCAATAGAAGCAGTTTCAGGGTTATCCACACAAAAGGCAAGAGCTGCTTTGGCTGCAATTCTGCCTTCTGTAAACGAACCGGAAGAGAACTTATGAGATGAAGCTCCTGAAGCATCTCCTGCGGCGAATAATCCCTTAATAGTTGTCATGTTATCATATCCCCAGAAATGATCTGAAGGAGCCAGATCTTCAGGTCCGCTTATCCATGCTCCTGATGCTCCTGAATGTGAACTGATAAAATAAGGTTCACAGGCTGAAATTTCTGAAGGTTGTTTCTCGGGCATAATATTATGAGCAGCCCAATTGAGAGCCTGGCTGATTGTCATATTCAGAAAGTCTTCCCATGCTTCCGATTCCAGCATTTTTAATTTTCTTTTAGCCTCTTTTTCATCAGGTATATTTGCCACCAGTTCTTTTATCGCTTCACCTGTCTGCATATAAATTGGTCCGTTCCCTTCCTCCAGCTCCAGTAACATCAGGTAGTTCCTGAGGTTTGCCGGAGTAGGTTTTGCTGTACCGTAAGGAGCCCATTTTTCCAGTTCAGACGCTCTTGTTACCATATAGTCTTCACCTTTTGCATTGGTTGCTTTCGCTTTAAACAAAAGGAACCATGCACCTACAGGTCCGTATGAATCTTTAAAACGAACCGGTACAAACCTCACCTCCTGGCATGTCATTTCAGCTCCTGCCTTAAGTGTAAAATAGGCACTTGCTCCTGAATTGAACGGTGGATACCATGATCTTCCAAGTCCTTCACCAACAGAACGCGGACGAAAAATATGAACTGCTCCACCCATTACATCAAGAACAGCTTTGGCTTTGAAAATATAAAATTTGTTCTCCCTGACACTAAATCCTGCAGCACCAACACATCTGTCACCTTCCATTACCGGTTCGGTAATAAATATCCTTTCAAAGTACTGCCCGTTCTCTCCCATATCCCTTAGTGCATTTTTAGCTGCTTCTGAAACAATATTTTTGTATGATTCACCATGTATCATAATCTGCCAGCGTCCTTCATTAATGTAGTTTCCTTCATCATCTTTCCACATCGGCAATCCCCATTTCTCAAACAGGTGAACTGACGAATCAACATGACGGGCAATGTTTGCTACCAGGTCATCCCGGGCAATCCCCATCAGATCGGTTTTTACATAATTTACATAATCCTCAACACTGTTTTTTCCATCTTTTAATCCCAGGTACATATTGATAGCAGACAGACCCATTGCAACAGCGCCACTTCTTTCCATTGCAGCTTTGTCTACCAGAGTTACTTTTAAATTATTTTTCTTCGCCCAGTGAGCTGCCTCAAAAGCAGCACCACAGGCAGCCATTCCCCCACCAAGAATAAGCAGGTCGGTATCGATATGGATAGTTTCGAAATTATCAGGATTCATTATGAAGTTTTTATTTTACTTTTTGAAAAGTTCAGTTCCCAGGGAATCCGGTTCAGTTCTTAATAGCGGACTTTTCAAATCGTCCGTTCCGGTTTCAAATCCGGCATCCGGTTCAATGGTCCCTTCAGGAATTGTCCGGATTGGAAATTTAAAACGCTTGATCATTTTATTCCTGAAACGTACAGCCCACATAATTGTGTCTGTACTACGCAATGGCTGGACCACAGCTCCAAGAGGCATAAAGTCGGCATAGCCTCTTACCTCAATTGCCTGGGTAGGACATATTTTAACACAACTGTAACATTCCCAGCACATGTCCACTGCACGGTTGTATGCTTTGTTCTTTACTTTGTCCAATACAATCAGATCATTGGGACAAATATACTCGCAAGCAGTTCTGTCCAGCGCTTTACACCCATCACATTTCTCGTTTATTATAAAACTTGGCATAAATAAAGCTATTTTAAAGTATCGGAATTTTAATATTTATGGTTTGATAATGGCTAATTTCATTATACTTTGCATTTTTAAGTCGGCAATCTTCAGTCGGCAGTCGGCAATCTGAAGACTAAGCTATTTATACTTTTTTGGATTTTGAATTATATGATTAAGGAATCGTGTGTTATAATTGTTTTATTGTTATTTACTTTTTTGTGGACTGTCGACTGTGGACTGCTGACTATTAACTAATTATTTATGAAACCTAAAAATCAAGGTTATTTTTTTAATCAATTTGTAAAACTATGTTCTTATTGTCAGCAAACATAATAAATTATTCGTAACTAATTAGTATTACCAGCCTGTTATAGGAAAAGCGAGGGAAGGATGTGAGAATGTGATTCAGTGTTTCGGGTTATCCGCCTTCGTTACTACTACGGCGGACGAAGCGAGTTACGGGTTAAGAATGTAAGATGTTATTCGAAATTTATAAAAAGAATAACGGCATTAATAACGGCATTAATAACGTAATTAATAACGTTATTAATTTTGTTTCATAAAAAGTATAGCAACAGTTTTTTTGTTTATTAGAAAAAAAACAAAACAAAAATGATATCTAAAAATAAAAAAAATGATATAACTTTTATTAAATTTAACCGACAATAGAACTTAAAATAAAGATTCAAATATTTAAAAATGAAAAATCACAATTTTATTAAAATCTTTTCCGGATTAATTTTAATTTCCTTTATAGCAAGCGGTCAGGAAAAGGAAACCCTTGCTAAACAATTGGGATACCCTGCGGATGCAAAACTTCTTATTATCCATGCTGATGATATCGGCTTATCTCATTCAGTAAATACAGCATCAATACAAGCATTTGAGAAAAACGGTATTACTTCAGGCAGCATTATGGTTCCATGTCCCTGGTTTTTCGAATTTGCAGAATATTTTAAAGAACACCAGGATTTGGATATTGGAGTACATATAACACTTACTGCTGAATGGGATGACTTTAAATGGGACGGAGTATTACCATCCTCTGAAATTCCAAGTCTTTTAACCGAAGAGGGCTACTTTTATGCGTCAGTTGAAGAAGTAGCTAAAAATGCTGATCCTTTAGAAGTTGGCAAAGAGATCAGGGCTCAGATTGAAAGGGCAATAGCTTTCGGGATTAATCCTACTCATATCGATACACACATGGGAACTGTAGGCGCAACTCCTGAGTTTATCCAGGAATATATAAATGCGGGTAATGAATATAATATCCCTGTATTTATGCTTTCATACTTAATACAACAAACTCCGCAAATACTGGAATTAACAGGACCTGATCAGGTTTTTGTGGATAATTTTTTCATGATCACTGCCGGCACTCCTCCTTCAGCATGGCAAGAAGCATATAACCAGATAATCGAAAATGTAAAGCCCGGATTGAACCAATTGATCGTACATCTTGCAATTGATAATGCTGAGATGCAGGCTATCTCCAAGAATCATCCTGATTTTGGTTCTGCATGGAGGCAGCGGGATTATGACTGCATGGTAAGTGATGAATTCAAGACCCTGCTTGAAAAAAATAATATTTATACTATTACCTGGAAAGAAATTAAGGAATTAAGAATGAAGTAGAAAACAAACCAGAATTAGCTCTGTGCCTTGACCCAATTCACAAGTCCTTTTTTACTGATAATATCCATAAGCTTGTCCGGCAGGGGGGCAAATGAAAATTGTTTTTCTTTTATTATTATTTTTCCTCCCAAAAAATTCACATCAACACTATCCCCTTCCCGGTATGCATCCACCGCTTCAGGATGCACAATAAGCACAAGTCCCTGGTTTATAGCCGAACGGTAGAATATCCTGTTGACTGATTTTACAATTATTGCCTTGATACCTGCATGTGCCAACCCAACAGAAGGATGCTCGCGGCTGCTGCCACACCCGAAGTTATCACCTGCCATGATCATATCACCCTTCTTAACATTTTCTGAGAAGGAAGGATCAAAATCTTTAAAAAGATAAGGCATGATAGCTTCAGCATCTGAACTAAGGATATTGTATGTCAGATTCCCGGCAAACATCTGATCGGTATTCAGGTTATCCACATCAGAGTAGTTCCACACTCCATTTATTCTTCTAATTTCACCTTCTTTAATTTCAAGAGTTGAACTTTGCTCTTTTGTAAATGGGAATTTATCATCTGCTTTAATGCCTCGTGGATCAGTTATCTCACCTTTAATAGCCGAACAGGCAACTGTTGCAGGCGAAGCAAGGTATATTTCAGCATTCTTATTCCCCATACGTCCCAGGAAATTTCTGTTTGCTGTTGAAATAACCTTGTATTCGTCAGCCGGTATCCCCTGCCCTGTCCCAAGGCATGGTCCGCATGAAGGACTTAAAACATTTGCTCCCGCTTTAATCAATTTGGTGATAATCCCCTCATCAATTGCCTGGAGATATATTTTTTCAGAAGCAGGAATAACAAGCAATTGAAAACCTTCAGCTACTTTCTTTCCGTCAAGTATATCAGCAGCTATCTGTAAATCCTCCAGGCGTCCATTTGTGCAGGTACCAATCAAGCCCTGCTGCAGTTTGGTTCCCTGAACCTCAGAAACAGCTTTCACATTATCAACATGATGCGGCGTTGCAACAAGAGGAAATAGTTCATCCAGATTTATCTCCATCTCTTTTTCATAATAAGCGCCTTTATCAGCCCAAACTCCTTTGATCTCTTTCTCATGATAAAACTCAGAAAGCACCTCATCAGGTGGAAAAACCGCATTCTTTGCTCCCATCTCAGATGCAAGATTAGCAAGTGTCATTCGTTCCGGTATGGAAAGACTTTTTATTCCTTCACCATGGTATTCGATCGACATGTAGTTAGCACCTGCTGAGCCGATTTCACCAATGATCCATAATGAAATATCTTTTGCATAAACACCTTCTTTAAGTTTACCATGCAGAGTTATCTTTATAGATCCCGGCACACGGAACCATGTTTCTCCCCGCTTCCAGATACCGGCTGATTCGGTACGGTCAATTCCGGCAGCCAGAGCATTAAAAGCACCTGCCGTACATGTATGGCTGTCGCTGCCGACAATTATCATCCCTGGCTCTGCATGGTAAGACATTATCTGGTGACAAATTCCTTTTCCGGCATCGTAGAATCTTTTTATTCCCTGCTCTTTGACAATATCCCGGATAGTCTGGTACTGAGTAGCAAGTATAGCGCTGGTCGGGGGTGCATTATGGTCGAGTACTACAAGCATCTGACCAGGATCAGCTACTTTCCTGCCCTCCATTTTCTGAAATGTTTTGTAAATAGAAGTAGTATTATCATGTGTAAGGACAATATCCGGTTTCCTGAACACAATAGAACCGGTTTCTGCACCAAGGATCTTCTCTACAAATGTTTTTGCTGGCATAACTTATGTTTTAATTTTCAATGACCTCATCCCTTCTGCCGTTTGCCTTCTGCCGTCTGCCTTTCTTAAAACAAACCATCATTCTGATAAATTTCCATCTGTACATCTGAGAACGGATCTGTTATTATTGATTTTCCGTTTTCAAGGTTTTTAATTTCGCCTGTTTCAAAGTTAACATAGATTTTGTCACCATCTTTAATATCCAGTTCATCCAGGGTGTTATATACCATGATCGGGAAAGCAGCATTAATTGCATTCCGTTCATAGATTGCGCCGAACGATTTTGCAAGAACAATCTGCACACCCAGCGATTTGAAACAATCCACTGCCTGCTGGCGTGAGCTTCCGCTACCGAAGTTCTTTCCTGTAATAACAATATCACCTTTCTGTGCCTTGCCGGCAAAATCCTCATATCCTTCAAGGTTATCGAAGGTATATTGACCCATTTCATTTAAGTCGGTAATTGTCAGATATTTGTTATGAAAGATCATATCGGTGTCGATATTGTCATGATCTATCAACCATACTCTGCCTTCCACAATTATTGGTTTATCAAATGACGGCTTAGTCTCCTTTTTCGCCTTCTCAATCCTTTCCAGCTTCTCAGAAGGTTTAAAAACAGCCGGTTCAGCAGGTATTTTATCAGGAGTAGTGATATATCCTGCCACTGCTGAAGCAGCTGCCACTGCAGGTGACGCAAGGTAAACTTCACCTTTTCCCTGCTTGCCGGGGAAATTCCTGTTACCTGTACTGATTGTGATCTCTCCCGGTCCGTTCTGCCCAACCTGTCCTGCAGCACAACCTGCACAGCCTGCATTTGAAACCAATGCTCCAGCCTTTTTGAAAGTCAGGATAATCCCTTCCTCAAGACACTGATCCCATATTTTATTAGTTGAAGGGACGATTTTTAAAACCACTCCGGGAGCAACTTTTCTTCCTTCAAGCACTCCGGCGGTAGTTCTCATATCTTCCATCCTGCCGTTAGTGCAACTGCCTATAAATGCCGAGTCGATCTTCGTTTTCCCGGTCTTGGTAATATCAACAGTATCATGAGGTTTCCCTGGTTTTGAAACCCTTATAATAAACTTACTCACATCAATATCAATCACCTGCTCGTATACAGCATTTTCATCAGGACCGGTTACCAGAGGTTCTTTTCCC
>JAUVHQ010000218.1 GCA_030593185.1 Bacteroidota bacterium | reverse complement strand
CACAAAGGATCACCCCTGTGTGCTGAAGCACTTCGGTGCGCAAGCACAAAGGAGACACAAAGTACCACAAAGTAAAGAACCATTATCATCTTTTTTAGACAGCCCCTATTTCTATTAATACATACAATATCATTTTTTTGTCTATCTTATACTGTTTTGCTAATTTCGCTTCAGAACAAGTTCGAATAAAAAAATGTTGTAATGATAAATACAAAATACTTTTTTCAAAATTTCAAATTCCCGGCTTTCCCATTCCTTTTTTTCATAATTACTTTTTTTTTCATCCCTGTTTCATGCCTGTATAGTCAAAAAGAGAAAACTACACTGATTAATGATAGTATTAACCAGGGAAAACATATTGCTTTAAATAGGCTCACAAAAGAAGAAACCGAAGAGGGCTGGGAACTATTGTGGGATGGCGAAACAACAATTGAATGGAGAAGTGTTAAGGGTAAAAACTTTCCTGATACAGGATGGATAATAGATAATGGGATACTCACTGTGGAAGAATCGGGCAGAGGTGGAAGTATAATTACAACAAAAAAGTATTCTGATTTTGTGCTTAAATTAGAAGTTAAATTAACCGCCGGAGCAAACAGTGGAGTTAAATATTTTGTACTGGAAAAATTAAGCACACTGGGCTCCGGGATTGGTCTGGAATATCAGATACTGGATGACGAAAAACACCCGGATGCGATAAAAGTAACCCATCCGGATAACAGGTCCTTTGCCTCACTGTACGATTTGATTGCAGCAAAAGAAAAAAATATTTTGCCTGTCGGACAATGGAATACAGTGCAGATAATCTCCATGGGGAACCAAGTTGAACACTGGCTTAACGGGATAAAAATGCTTGAATATGAACGTGGCAGTGAACAATTCCGGAAATTGGTTCAGGCAAGTAAATACAAAAACATTCCAGGCTTTGGAGAAGCATCTGAAGGCTATATCCTCCTGCAGGATCATGGTAACCAAGTGTCCTTCAGGAATATCAAAATCCGGGTTCTTTTTCCGGAATAAAATTAGCTTCTTAAGTGATGAAGGAATCTCTGTATCATAATCATTTTGCCGGAATGGGTACCCGGTTCGACCTTGTCTTGCCTGATATGGATACGGTAAATGGCGATGAAGTTTTCAGGCAGATCAAAGCAGAAACTGATCGTCTGGAGAAAAAGCTGAGCCGTTTTCTGCCTGACAGTGAACTTACTTATATCAACCAACATGCAGCTAAAAATCCTGTGAAAGTAGATCAGGAATGGATCACGATACTTGAAGCGTGCAATAATTATTACGTAAGCACATATTCCTGTTTTGATGTTACATTACAACAGAACTTTGAAAAAGATCATTATAAATTGTCAGGAGCAGATAATATTGTTATTGACAAAAACGATGCGACTGTACGTTTTGCGAATCCCGGTATTAAAATCGATCTTAGTGGATTCGGTAAAGGTTATGCACTGGATCGGGTAAATGATATTTTGCGATTGCATGATGTAAAAAATGCTCTGGTCAGTTTTGGGGAAAGCTCGATACTTGCTCTTGGAAAACATCCACATGGGAACCACTGGAATGTTGGTGTTCAGCATTTATTCAGACCCGGTGAGAATGTTTTCGTATTTAACTTAGAAAATAATAATATGTCAACATCAGGTATGCTCGCAAGAAACGGGAAACTGCGATACAGAAAAACCGCCCTTATCAATCCTGTAAATGGGCAACCAGTTGAGAAAATCAGGACAATTTCGGTGAAATCTGCGAAAGCTATCGATGCAGAAGTCCTTTCAACAGCACTTTATGTATCCCCACATAACAGGAAAAAAAAGATTCTGTCAAATTTTCCCGAATCAGAAGCTATTGAAGCTGTCTATATCAATGATGAAAAAGTGAGTATATTTGTATTGAAATAAATATAACTAATCAGTACTTAAAGTGACAACTCGTAACTCGCTTCGTCTGCCGTATCCGCCAGCTGGCGGAGAAGGTGGATAACTCGTAACATTTTAATCATTTTACCATTTAAGGCACTTTAGGCACTTATAACTTTAATCACTTCTTTATTTATTCCAAACTTAAGGCACTGAACATATGAATAAATCTGAACAACAGTCAAGAAGGGAATTCATCAGAAATGTTTCCCTGGTTACCGGCACCTCGGTTGTCGCCTCATCCCTACCCTGGATGAATGCTCTGGCAAATGAGAACCCTGATCAAACATTATCGCCATCCGACAAGATCAGGCTTGGAATTATAGGTTTCGGATCACGTGGTAATTTGCTGCTTCTTCATATGAAAAATATTCCTTCTATAGAAATTGTGGCAGTTTGTGATAATTATCCACCGCATTTTGACAGGGCAAAAGAAATGACTAATAACAAGACCAAAGCATTTGTTGATTACCGGAAATTACTGGAAATAAAAGATATAGATGCAGTTGTGATCGCAACTCCTCTTAATGAACATGCTCATATTACAATCAATGCCCTGCAAGCAGGCAAGCATGTATTTTGTGAAAAAAGCATGGCAAGGATACCCGAAGACTGTCTTGCTATGGTAAACACTCACCGGGAAACTGGTAAAATCCTTCAGATCGGTCACCAAAGAATGTTCAACCCGAAGTATATTAAAGCAATGGAATTCATCAGGGCAGGACAACTGGGAAATATAACCCAGATGAGGGCATTCTGGCACAGGAACAACGACTGGAGACGTCCGGTACCATCACCGGAGCTTGAAAAAAAGATCAACTGGCGATTGTATAAGGAATTTTCATGCGGTCTGATGACTGAACTGGCATCCCATCAGATCCAGGTTGCCAACTGGGCATTGGGTGAATTCCCGGATAAAGTAATGGGTGCGGGCAGTATTAATTACTGGAAAGACGGAAGAGAAGTGCATGATAATGTCAATCTTGTATATACCTACCCGTGTGGAACGCAACTGATCTATGATTCCTGTACCAGCAATAAACACTATGGACTTGAAGAGCAAATAATGGGACCAAAAGGAACTATGGAACTTGAAGCAGGGAAAATGTTTTCTGAAACACCTCCTCCTGCACCGGGAATTCTGCATCTTCTAAACAATATCGAACAGAAAGTATTTGATACAATTCCGCTTGGTGGTGCAAGTTGGGTGCCCGATTCACCAAGTAAAAACAAAGGAGAATATATACTTAACGAAGACCTTGAAGACGATGGCACACAACTCGAAATGGAAGCTTTCGCCTATTCAGTTAAGAACAATGAAATTGATCCTGAACATATCAGGCAGACCTATTATGCCAGTATTGCTGCTTTACTTGGTTTTATGGCAATTGAAGAAGAAAAGGTGATTACCGTGCCTGAAGAATTAAAAATTGTCTGACCGGTTAAAAAAAACAAATGAAAGATACTATCATTACTGCCAAACAAAAGAAAAGAGAATTGATATTTCTGTTGATTAGTTTTGTTATAGCTTTTGCATTAAATGTATATTCAATAATTTATTATAACTCGCAATGGAAGGAATTAATCACAACTTTACATATAACTATTCTTTTCTCAATTATTATATATTTCCTGCTTGTAATTATAAGACTTATAATCAGAGGTATTGCATACTTGTTCAAAAAAATAAGGTGATCGAATTCAAAATTTAACAATCATATTGAAAATCGATTGATTTTGATTAAAACAGACTAAAAATGGAAAATATATTTACAATTTCAAGTTTCTTAAGTTATGTAATTCGTCCATATCTTGAATTGGGACTTTTTCTTCTTCTTATTGTAATAATAGGATATCTCTATCTACAGCTAAAGAAAAAAAATAATTATATCCAGCTGATTTTTGACAAATTAAATATCCAGGATACGGAATTAGAAAAAGAGGAATTGACAAAGATACTGTCGAAACTTCAGATAGTAGAACTAACAAAAATAGTTACAAAAGATAAGTTTTTTAATGATAATATACTGAACTACATCTTTGAAGATACAAAAGAGAAAATGTTATTATTACATTATACCAAGGAGAAGACTATTGCAGATAAAGTTCTTAAGGAAGGATTTCAGTTCAGGTATTCCTTCCATAAAACTGCATATAAAATTACCCGGGATAGATTGGACCTGATTTATAAACATAGCCGGAGCAAGTATTTTGGCAAAAATGTATTGATCCTTTCAATTTCAACCAAAATCCACAATTACTATAGCGAAGAATTAAAAAAAATCTCACCTCCGGAAGCTTTTGTTGAACAAATATTAACCGAAGTTCCTCCATTCCATGATGAAAATAACGATGTAGTTTATGCTTTGTCCAACAAATTTGTGAAAGGATATTTTAATTATGAAACCGGTAAGATTACCAGTAATCCGGAATTCAATCCGAATTTTGATTGTGATATTTTCAAAAGAAATCTTGCCCGTTTAAGGGAAGCATATAGCTAGAAAAAACACATCAAAAATAAAAAACATTCACTATATAGTACTTATATTAATTTCGGT
>JAUVHQ010000106.1 GCA_030593185.1 Bacteroidota bacterium | reverse complement strand
CCTCATCAGGCACTATTCCACACCATTCAAGTGACTCTAATAGATAATCCTCAGCGCCGGCAACATATCTTGCCTGGTCGGTATCTTCAATACGAAGAATAAATTTACCATTATGCTTCTTCGCGAACAGATAATTAAATAATGCTGTTCTCACCCCGCCTATATGTAACGGACCGGTTGGACTGGGAGCAAAGCGTACCCGAACTGGTTTCATTAGTTGTAATATTTATCAGTAATATAAAATTTATACAAATATAAAGTTCTTCCGGATAATTCACGACTTACAATTCACGATTCACGACTCATTTCCTGAAAAAGCATTTTTTTAACGAAAGGATTTATATTAATTTCGAACGATCTTATTATTTAGTAATTCTTGTTAACTAAAGTTAAGTTAGGTGAGTAGTTGAGTAAGGAAGAAAAAGAGGAAGAAGAGGTGAGTGATGAGCGATGAGAAAATGATAAAATGAGGAACTGAGGCAGTGTTTTAACTAGATTATAAAGGGTGAAAAAAGATTTTGCGAGGAACGAAGTGACGAAGCAATCTCCCAAAAATAACCAGAATGCCAAAGAAATGGACTGTTATAAGCCTTACGAAAAGCCATGAAAGATTGCTTCACTTCGCAAAATCCGTATACTTATTATGCTTTAATTGTATATCCAAATTTTAACCGAAATTCTCAATATCAGTCTGTATGAAAAAGATGAAAGCTCTCGTTAAAACAAATCCCTGTAAAGGACTATGGATGGAGGAGGTTCCGGTGCCAGAACCGGGAATTAATGATGTGATGATAAAAATACGCAAAACAGCCATCTGCGGAACTGATCTTCATATTTATCTGTGGGATGACTGGGCTCAAAAAACCATAAAAACACCTATGATAATTGGTCATGAATATGTAGGAGTGGTTCATAAAACCGGGTCAGGAGTAAGGAATATTTATGTTGGCGACCGTGTTACTGGCGAAGGTCATATTGCCTGTGGGCACTGCCGTAACTGCCGGCGGGGAAAGAAGCATGTTTGTCAAAATTCTATTGGTATCGGTGTTCACCGGGATGGCGCTTTTGCCGAGTATGTTGTTATTCCTGCAGATAACATAATTCATATTGATGAAAGGATCAGTGATGAAACAGCATCAATTATGGACCCGTTTGGTAACGCAGCTCATACAGCTCTTTCGTTCCCGGTTATTGGAGAAGATGTGCTTATTACAGGGGCAGGTCTTATCGGGAGCATGGCTGTTGCTATTTGCCGTTTTGCAGGTGCCAGGTATATTGTTGTAAGTGACCTGAGTGATTCACGGCTTGAAATAGCAAAAAAAATGGGAGCAACCCGGATAATTAATCCGTCAAAAGGAGAAAAAGTAAAAGAGACCATGGATTCTCTGGGGATGGTTGGTTTTGATATCGGGCTTGAAATGTCAGGATCTCCAAAAGCATTTAAAGAAATGATCGATAATATGTATAATGATTCGAAAATCGCTCTTTTAGGGATTCTTCCAAACGAAACAAAAGTAGAGTGGGATAAGATAATTTTCAAAGCTCTGCAGATTAAAGGTATTTACGGAAGGGAGATGTTTGAAACATGGTATAAAATGGAACAAATGTTGATCTCAGGATTGGATCTCTCCCCGGTAATTACACATCGTTTTCCGGTTGATGATTATCAGAAAGGTTTTGATGTTATGGAACGGAGAGATAGTGGTAAAGTAATTTTAGATTGGTAAAAGAAAAGGCAAAAGGCAAAAGTCAAAAGGTAAGAAAGAAGAGAAGAGGTTAAAAGTTGAAGGGTCTCGACTCACGATTCACGACTCACAATTTTTCAATTTTAGTCATTTTAGTCATTTTGAATTTTATTCATTTTAATCATCTAACACATTAATAAATACAAAATGTACGGTAAATTTAAAGAACACTTAAAAAAGGAACTGGCTGAGATCAGGGAAGCTGGTTTATATAAAGAAGAAAGGATCATTACTTCACCACAGGGAGGGAAAATAACTGTCAGTACCGGTGATTCGGTTTTAAATTTCTGTGCTAATAACTACCTTGGGTTATCGAACCATCCAAAGTTGATTGAGGCAGCCAAGGAAGCCCTGGACTCACATGGTTTTGGAATGTCTTCCGTACGTTTCATCTGCGGAACTCAGGATCTTCACAAAATCCTTGAAAGAAAAATAGCCGAATTTTTTAGTACAGAAGACACTATATTATATGCCGCCTGTTTTGATGCTAATGGAGGAGTATTTGAGCCTCTTTTAACCGCCGATGATGCAATCATTTCCGATGCGTTGAATCATGCGTCAATCATCGATGGTGTCAGGCTTTGTAAAGCGCAACGTTATCGTTATGCCAATGCCGACATGGCTGATCTTGAAGAACAGCTTAAAAAGGCTCAGGCACAACGGTTCAGGATCATTGTTACGGATGCGGTTTTTTCCATGGATGGAAACGTGGCTCCAATAGATAAAATCCTCAAACTGGCAGATAAATACGATGCTCTTCTGATGATTGATGAGGCTCATTCTGCCGGTGTTGTCGGAAAAACAGGTAGAGGTATAACCGAACTGTTCGATATCAGAGGAAAAATAGATATAATAACCGGGACTCTTGGTAAATCATTTGGTGGCGGCATCGGAGGGTTTACTACAGGGAAAGCGGAAATTATTGAAATGTTACGACAGCGGTCCAGACCTTATCTTTTCTCAAACTCCATACCTCCTGCTATTGTAAATGCAGGTATCAGGATGTTTGATATGATGAGTGAAACCAATGAGCTACAAGATAAGCTTCATTGGAACACTGAATATTTTTATAAAAAAATGAAGAAAGCTGGTTTTGATCTGAAACCAACCAAGTCAGCCATAGTACCAATTATGCTCTATGATGCAAAACTCTCACAGGATTTTGCAGCAAAGTTACTATATGAAGGTATTTATGTAATAGGATTTTATTATCCGGTTGTTCCAAAAGGTCAGGCACGAATCAGGGTACAACTCTCTGCTGCACATAATAAAGAACAACTTGACAAAGCCATTACAGCTTTCATTAAGGTCGGGAAAGAAACCGGAGTATTGAAATAGAAAACAAATTACCCACATTTTGATGCACCACAATCCTGACAGATAAGGCAACCTTCCTGATAAGTAAGGTTTGTTGATCTGCATTCGGAACATTTCCCTTTTGCTTTGGTCCCGTCAGGTATATAGCGTTTCAAAGTTCGTTCCACCCCGGCTTTCCAGGTATTGATATTTTCGCTGTCAAGCCGCAGGGATGAAACCAGGTTTACCACATTAGTAATTGGCATTCCGTGACGTAAGACACCTGAAATCAATTTGGCATAATTCCAGAATTCAGGTTGGAACATATGAGACAGACCACCCATAGTATTCATATATCCAAACTTATCTGTATATTGGAAATCATATCTGGATTGTCCCTGTTCATCCCTGTTTTTAAGAATTTTACCCCGTGTAATGGTATTAGGTATAGGAAACATCTCTTCGTCAGCCGGACCAGTAAATATCTCATACGGATTACCATCTTTGAGGCCTACAAAAGCGATCCATTTTTCATTATTATTATTGAACCGGATAATTTCCGCCTCAAGTGTTTTTGGCCTTTTTGGAACAATTCTCTCCTTCTGTTTAGAGTTTGAAAGGAGTACTCCCGTACGTGATCCGTCACGGTAAACGGTAGTGCCTTTACATCCTGATTTCCAAGCCTCTTTATACAATTCACCTACAAGTTTTTTCTCTGCTTCAGCAGGCAGGTTAATAGTAACGCTTATTGAATGGTCGACCCATTTTTGTATCCTTCCCTGCATCTTTACTTTGCTAATCCAGTCTATCTCATTTGATGTTGCTTTATGATACGGTGACTTTTCAACAATTTTCCAGATCTTTTCCTCAGAATATTCCTTTACTTCCTTAGAATTATAGCCATTAATCTCAAGCCAGTTAACAAATTTGTGATGGAAAACGTAATACTCCTCCCAGGAATCCCCCACTTCATCAACAAAATTAACTTTAGTATCCTTATCATTTGGATTCACCTTTCTTCGCCGTTTGTACACGGGCAGAAAAACAGGTTCAATACCACTGGTTGTCTGGGTCATAAGACTGGTTGTACCTGTTGGTGCTATTGTAAGAAGGGAAATGTTTCTTCTTCCGTATTTCACCATATAATTATACAGACCTTCATCAGCTTCCTTCAGCCGTTTGATGAACGGATTGTTCTTCTCTCTTTCCGGGTCATAAATTTTGAAAGCACCTCTTTCCTTTGCAAGATATGCTGATGAACGATAAGCTTCCATCGCCAGGGTTTTGTGTACTTCCTCAGAAAAATCGATTGCATTTTCACTTCCGTATTCAAGCCCCAGTGCAGCTATCATATCGCCTTCTGCAGTAATTCCAATGCCGGTTCTCCTGCCTTCCTGAGCTTTATCCCGAATATTTTGCCATAAGGTTCTCTCTATTAATTTTATATTTTTAGTCTCAGGATCTGAATCAATCTTGTTAATAATAGCATCAATTTTTTCAAGTTCCAGGTCAATAATATCATCCATTATTCTCTGAGCCAGACCGACGTGCTCTTTGAATAAATCAAAGTTGAACCTGACATTTTCAGTAAAAGGATTATCTACATAGCTATATAGATTTATCGCCAGCAGCCGGCAACTGTCATATGGACAAAGAGGAATTTCCCCGCACGGATTTGTTGATACAGTTTTATAGCCAAGATCGGCATAACAATCCGGAACCGATTCGCGGATGATGGTATCCCAGAAAAGGATTCCGGGTTCTGCCGATTTCCAGGCATTATTTATGATCTTCTTCCAGAGCTTACCGGCATCAATAACTTTTTTCACCCTGGGAGTATCAGAATCAACAGGGTATTGTTGTACGAAAGGTGAATTATTAATTACGGCATTCATAAATTCATCCGTAATTTTCACCGACACATTAGCCCCTGTTACCTTACCTGATTCAAGTTTTGCATCAATGAACTTTTCTGCATCAGGATGTTTAATGCTAATGGTAAGCATAAGAGCACCCCTGCGACCATCCTGCGCAACTTCGCGTGTTGAATTTGAATATCTTTCCATAAACAGAACAACACCTGTCGAAGTGAGTGCACTGTTAAGAACGGTGCTTCCGGAAGGACGTATATGAGATAGATCATGTCCAACTCCCCCTCTTCTTTTCATTAACTGGACCTGTTCCTGGTCTATCTTCATGATGCCGCCGTAGGAATCTGACTCTCCTTCATTCCCAATAACAAAACAATTTGAGAGAGATGCGATTTGGTGGCTATTTCCAATACCTGTCATCGGACCACCCTGAGGAACAATGTATTTAAAATCTTTCAGGACACTATAGATTAATTCTTCTCTTAGGGGATTGTTATATTTCTTTTCAATCCTGCTGATTTCTTTTGCCATACGATGGTGCATATCATCCGGGGTCTTTTCAAACAAATTTCCAAACGAATCTTTCATGGCATATTTGTTCACCCAGACTCTGGCAGCCAGTTCATCTCCCTTGAAATATTCAAGAGATGCCTTAAATGCTTCATTATGGGAATACGTTTCCGGGCCGGTTTTTTCCTGCAATGGCAATTCCTCCTGTCCGGCATTATTTTTCTTTTCCTCTTCCTTAAACGTGTTTTTTTGAGCAAGTAATTCTCCCATCGAAAATAAATTATTTACTAAGTGTTTGTTTATTTATAAATTATGAAAAGGCCCCTGCACCCAAAATGGTTCATGCAAGTTATACATTGAATATTTTTTTTACAAGACACCTTCAATGGGTTTATTAACAATTCAAAATAGTTATTAACTTTTGTATATGTGTCTCATAATGTGCCGATTATGATTCCGGCTGTTTTCCGAATCCGTCTTAATGCCCGATGGTTCCTGTATTTAGAAGCTTTTTTTCTATTATCAAATCATGAGTTATTAATAGCTTTTTTACTCTTAAATAACCCTGATAAGAAAAAAAAGAGGCCACAAGTTGGGGCCTCCCTTTTTAATTTATGAAGATTCTCAAATTAGAATATGTACCGTATTCCAAGCTGAGCCTGCCATCTTGAACTATTGAAACCGGCATCATCGATACTCCAGATATCACCATCAGGTTTGTCGAAACTGAAAGTAGGAGTTGTACCGTCTGTATCAAATCCCTCGAAATCCAATAACGTGAATGCAGCATTTGAAATATAGTACCTACGCCCCCAGTCTTTGTTTATAAGGTTTGTAAGGTTAAATATATCGAAAGTAAGCTGAAGTGTATGTTTCCTTCCACCTGCATCTACAAAGATATCCTGAATAAATTTCAGGTCAACAATACTTGAGAATGGATTTCTTGCCCCGTTCCTTTCAGCATATTCACCACGATGTTCACTCAGATAATCATCATTCTTTATAAATTCATCCAGTTCACCCCAGTTCCCACCGGTAAGAATTATTTCAGATGATGAAGCCGGAATGTAAATCAGGTTATTGCCACTTTCACCATTTCCGTTAAGGTTACCATAATCATTATAAATATATGAATAAACTTCGCCTGACTGCCCGTTATAATAAAGTGAAATGGCTGTAGAGAGGTTTTTCAGGTATTCTTTCTGATATGTCACAAAAGCTATAACCCGGTGTCCCATATCAAAATCTGAACGACTGAGATCAAGATTGTTCAGTCCGTTCACCTGTTCCATATACCTCCATTGTGATGAGTTCTGGGATGATGTTCCGTCATTCACTGCCATAGCTCTGCCAAAAGTATAAGCAAATGTAGCTGATAAACCGTTATCAAAAGGTTTCTCAAGCTTAGCGGTTATGTTATATGTATAACCTTCACTGGTATTGGCTCCAAGCATAATACGTGTATAATCACCATCGATTTTACTATCATCGTAGTGAGGACGGTTATCAGCGCCGGTAAGATAGAAATCCGCATTTGGATCACGGTTCAGGTTAAAATAATTGACATTGTTTATAGTTTTTGTATATAAACCCTCAAGTGTACCGATCATACCC
>JAUVHQ010000008.1 GCA_030593185.1 Bacteroidota bacterium | reverse complement strand
CAAAAAGTTTTTTCCAATTTCCCTTAAAGGAACAAAGCCCGGTGATTTTACCATGGTATTCGGATATCCCGGAAGCACCTATGAATATGTTCCTTCATATCATTTGCAAATGTTAACCCGTGATATCTATCCGGAATTGATTGATGTACGGACAAAGAAGCTTGAAATAATGCAGAATGCAATGGAAAAGAGCCCTGAAGTCAGGATACAGTACTCTGCAAAAGCAGTCGGGGTCAGCAATTCCTGGAAACGCTGGAAGGGTGAGATACGAGGATTGGATAAACTTGATGCTGTAATAAAGAAACAGGAATATGAAAAACGATTCATGGAATGGACCGGTGCAAATCCTGAAAGGAACCGGAAATATGGGGAACTCCTGGAACGTTACGAAAAAGTATATGACGAAATAGCCCCGTTAAGACTGGTACAGAGTTATCTTCGGGAAGTTTTTTTCTATAACGGGGTGGAATATATATCACTTGCGTCAGGATTTTCTAAACTGGTTTCTATGGTTGGAAATGATGCTTCGCCGGAAGAGATCAACCAGGTTCTGGAATCCTTGCGCAAACGTGCTGCAGGTTTCTTCAAAAACCATGATCCGGCAACAGGGGATGCACTGGCTGTAGATATGCTTTCAATGTTTGATGAAAATGTTCCCGTGAAACATCATCCTGAAGAATTTAAAAAGATAATGAAGAAGTTTGATGGAAATTGTCAAATTTGGATTGAGAAGATTGGCAGAAAATCATTGTTTATGAATGAGGAAACATTACTCAGTTTTCTCAATTCGTTTAAATCTTCAGATGTGAAAAAGATAAAAAAGGATCCAATTTACAGGTTAGCTCAAAGTGCCGGTGAAACATACGGCAAGATATCATCTGAGTATAGAAAGTTAAATCAGGAACTTGAGAACCTGCATCGTGTCTATATGAAAGCTCAAATGGAGTTTGAACCCGAAAAGTTATTCTATCCCGATGCTAATTCTTCATTAAGGGTATCTTATGGAGAAGTCAGGGGGTATGATCCCCGCGATGCAGTGTTCTATAAATATTATACTACCCTGGAAGGAGTAATTGAAAAAGATAATCCGGAGATATATGATTATGATGTGCCGGATAAGCTCAAAGAATTATATCTAAAAAAAGACTACGGAAGGTATTCACAGGATGGCAAGATACCAGTATGCTTCCTGGCTACAAATCATACCACCGGTGGGAATTCAGGCAGCCCGGTAATTGATGCTGAAGGTAACCTTATCGGAATAAATTTCGATCGTGCATGGGAAGGTGTTATGAGCGATTTAATGTTTAATCCCGGACAATGTCGCAACATCTCAATTGATATCCGGTATGCCCTGTTTATTATTGACAAATTTGCCGGGGCAGGATACCTGCTTGATGAGATGACACTGGTGGAGTAGAATATCTACAGTATTTCTGACTATGGAAAAAACCGGTATACGGATTAACGGACGTGGTAATGCCTGGCCTATCCCGCTTGGACAGCAACACACCCTGTATTCATTAACACCTGATCCCGATTATGCAAATGCATCATTTTCACTAATGTCCCTGAACCAGGACGAACGCGGGACAGAAGTCAACTGGGAGATGCTGATCGATGCAGGTCACGGGACCATTCCAATGCTGTTGAAAACCCACAACCGTATTCCTGAAGCCATTGTATTAACCCATCCTCACCTTGATCATTTTGTAGGTATCGACTGGGTGGCGCAAAGTTATTACCGATTCAGTGATAAGCGGCGGTATCCGTTGTATGCCACCCAATTATGCTGGGAGGTTCTTGTTAGTAGCCTGCCTCATCTTGAAAAGATCATCGAATTCAAATGCCTGGATTATGGTTTTTCGCGAATTCCGGATGAGATTCCCGATGTTGAACTTACAGCTTACCCGGTGTACCACGGAAATAGTGCATATGGGGCTGCTATGATCGTTGCTGAGGTCAAAAATGCCGGTAACAAAAAGAAAAGAATCATTTTTTCGGGCGACCTGCTTTCTCCGCTAGTCAGAGAAACAGATTATGCCAATTTTCAGGGAACAAAGTACCTTTTTGCCGATGCTAACAACAGGTTTCCCTATCCCCGAACCAATCACTGGAGCCTGGTTCGGGAAGACTCTCGTAATTTTTTAAGTCCATGGCTAAAAGGAATATCTATGGAGGATCTGTTTCTGCCGCATTTGAACAATGATAAGAATCCTGTTTTGCCGGAATACCTGGAACTTCTTATAAAGGATGGTTGCCAGCCAAAAGATCTGTACTGGTCGTTGCTTGAATGGATCAAACGGCTCAATCCTGAAAAAACCCTGCTGGTTCACTACAGTGGCTGGGAGGATGAAAAATATCATGATAAGCCATTAATGGACGGACCGCAACTGGAGGCATGGGCAAAGCAGCAAGCTGCTGAAAAAGGTATCCATTGTGAATTCGCAGTACCGGAAACCGGTGACTGGCTTGAGTTTTAACCCTCCAATATTCTAACCAGGTCGATATTAATATAATACACCTCTTTTCCATCCTGTTTTGGAGTGAGTATTCCCAGCCGGGTTAAGTCTGACATATATTTAGTCAGTGTTGTCCTGCTGGTCTTGCCCGAAATATCCCCGATTATTTTAGGTTTAATATATGGTTGAGTAAATAATACTTCGTTTATTTCTTTATTGTACCACCTCAATTCTTTCCTGGCGTATTCTAATGTTGCTTTCATCTGGTCAATTATCTCATCTATAATTTGATTTGTGTGTTTTGATGTTTGCTCTACTGCATTTAGCATGTACATAATCCAGTTTTTCCACGATTTTCTTTGTGTAACGGCTCCCAGGTTGTAATAATAATCATCTTTATTCTCAATTATATATTTACTTAAGTACAGGACTGGATGAGATAATAAGTCTTGATTTACCAGGTACAAGAGATTTAATATCCTTCCTGTCCTTCCATTTCCATCTGAAAACGGGTGAATTACTTCAAATTGGTAATGAGCTATTGCCATTTTGAGCAAAGGGTCGGTTGAGTACGTTTCGTTATCGTTCAGGTAGTGGATAAGGTTTTCCATTTTCGATTCGATAACACCTTTTCCTCTTGGAGGCGTAAAGATTACCTCTCCGGCTCTCAATTCACTTTGCCCCCTCTTTATTACAACTTGCGATTGTGGTGGTCTGATACCTTGCCTGGTATCTTTTACCTGTTGATACACTTTTATTATAGAGTCCTGATCCACTTCCCCTTTTTTCTTAATGTCGTAATATCCTGTCCACAAGGCTTCTCTGTATCTCAACACTTCTTTGGTATTAGGACTGGCATCTTTTTCCTTTACAGAATCCGATACAGCTTTATACAGTTCATCCTCTGTGGTAAATATGTTCTCAATCGCCGAAGAACTTTGTGCTTCCTGGAGTGTGATTGTATTTACAAGCATATTTGGATTAGGAAGTCTCAGAATGTTTCTGTTTAATTGCGCAAGTGCTCGGCTGGCATATCCCCACCTCAATAGAATTTCATTATCGATAACTTTATCCGGTGGGGGCAATAATGGTAATTGATTATAGGGTTTGTTTCGATCAAATGGGTTCAGTTTGCTCGTGTCCATGTTTATCTGTTTTTTGAACATATTGCAAATATATGTTCATTTTTTCATATTCCAAACATATTATGTTCATTTAATTGTGTATTTCTGGACGCATAACTGTTACTCACCGGGTGACTTCGAGTCACCCGGTGAGTGAATTAAGGAACATTCCAACAGTAGTTATTCAAATATTTCTATTTGGATAAAGTGGTTTTGTAGTGATTTGTTAACAGGCTTATGAGACTATTTCCTTGGCTTGTTCCAATACTCTCTTTGCGATAGAGATACTTTTCGAGCACAATTCATGATTTGGCTCATAATTTGGTAATACACTGCTAATCGGGTATTTTGAGGGCAGATATAACGAATCCAGGAAATCACATTCTTCATCGCTAATATTTATTTCGATATGGTAATTGTTTAGAGTATTTTTTAATTCCATTATCAAATGAGTTCTTTTTAATCCAAACGCTTTCTCTACAAGGATTGATTTCAGAGCTTTTTCTAAACACTGTTGAACATTATGCAAGCAGGGATTGAATAAATTACTTTCTAAAAGTACTTTTGCAGAAGCTAAGTTCTCCCGGGAGTAAGCTAACCAGGTTTAGGTCTCATTTTTCATAGATCATTTCTCCTTTTTCTATTTCATCGAAAAATGAAATTTTCGAGGCTTCTCGCCTTATTGGAATAATATCTAAGGGTAGAATTTTTGATATTTCACGAGTCAGTTTACGGTACTTCATCGCTAAGCTTAAATAGGGTTCATCACTATCCAGAAATACAGCTATATCAATATCCCGTGGCTCCATAGAATTTACAAAAGAACCAAAGATGATAATCTTATTAACTTCTTTCTGGCTACTGATGTTTTTCAGTAACACGCGTATAATATGATCTTTTATTTCTTTATTCATCATCGGGTGTTATTGATTTTTGTTAATCCACGCGAATCCATTAGTATGAAGATGAAAGAACAGGCATAAATGTAATCATTTTTCCTAAATAAAATCATACTTGATATTTCAGATTTTTATTATCTTCGTGTTACGAAAATTTAATTAGTAACACTATGTTGGTAAAACGATTCGGAGTATCTCTTGAAGAAAGTACACTTCGCCGCCTTGATAATCTGGTTGAGGAGAAACAGTTTCCAAACAGGTCGCGGGCTATCCGTTTCCTGATCGAAAAGATCGTTGTTGAACAAAAATGGGAGGATAACAGGGAGGTAGCCGGGGCTGTTGTTCTGGTTTATGACCATCATAAACGGAATCTTTCTGAACGGTCAGTTAATGCTCAGCATGAGTATCATAAGTTAATCCTTTCAGTGCAACATGTACACCTGGATCATGACTATTGTCTTGAAACCATTGTTGTTAAAGGGAAGGCAAAAGAACTGACCAGGCTGGCTGACAGGTTGATCGGGATGAAAGGAATTAAACATGGTGAATTGTTAATGACGGAAACCGGGTAAGTAAGGAAAAGAAAAGGCAAAAGGCAAAAGGGAAGAGGGAAGAGGGACGAAGAGAGGGGGAGACGGAGAGAGAGGGTGATAAAGAGAAGAGGAGAAGAAAGATTTATGATGCGGTGTTGCAGTTTGAAGAAGTAAGTAGAAATTAGTATGCTTGGAGCAAAGGACTGCAATCTTGAACTGCCTGAAATAATGTAGAATATTAAATGATGAATTTTGAATGTAGAATGTAGAGTGTTAAGGTTGAAAAAGCAAACAACCAGTAACCAGCAACCAGTAACCAGCAACTTAAGTTAATTAGCTAATCTAATAATACGAAACATTACTATGAACAGTGAAATAATTATCCTGGCATTAACAGCAGCATCAATTGGTTTTGTCCATACTCTTTTTGGCCCCGACCATTATCTTCCTTTTATTGTTTTAGCCAGATCGAGAAAATGGAGTTATAGAAAGACCGGTATGATCACCCTCGCCTGTGGACTTGGCCATGTGGGAAGTTCTATAGTGTTAGGTTTAATTGGGGTTGCCTTCGGCCTGGGGATACATAAACTGGAAAACCTGGAAGCGGGCAGGGGCGGACTTGTGGGTTGGTTGTTCATTGCTTTCGGACTTGTTTATTTTATCTGGGGTGTCAGGCAGGCTGTGCTCAACAAACCTCACAGTCACATTCACCTGCATGAAGCTGGTGGGGAACATAAGCATTTTCATGAACATGTTGCCGGACACACACATATTCACGGAAGTAAAAAAATTCCAAAAATGACTCCCTGGATCCTGTTTATTATCTTTGTTTTAGGTCCCTGTGAGCCGTTGATTCCTATTCTTATGTACCCTGCTGCTGAAATTAACATATCAGGACTAATCTTTGTCACATCGGTTTTCGCTGTAACTACAATACTTACTATGCTGGCTGTTGTATTTGTCACTCTCCGTGGTATTAATCTCGTACCGCTTGGTAAAGCTGAGCGTTATACCCATCTTCTTGCAGGAGCAATGATCCTTCTTAGTGGTGTTGGGATACAGTTTTTGGGACTGTGAAAAGAGACGAGGGGGCGACTTGGCGATTGGACGACCAGGCGAAGAGCTGAGGGCTGAGAGCAGAGGGTAAGGTGGAGACAAAGGGAGAGGAGAAGATGAGAAAAGGAGAAAGGGTAAACCCCGCCAGCGGTTGCAAACCCTGGCGGTAGTTTTACAACAAGGGACCAGTAACCAGCAACCAGTTGATCTCAAACTTCAAACCAACAATTCAGTATTCCAATGTTCCAGAATTGCGGCTATTATCGTGAAAAACCAAATTTTTTGTATATTCAACCTGAAATAAGTATAATCAAAAGAATGCTATTATGAAAAAGTCATCAAGAAGAAAATTTTTGCAGCTCACCGGAATTGGAATTGCGGGATCAATGCTGCCGGGAAGAATTGCATACGGACAATTTAGTGAATGGAACCATGAGAATGAAATGCCATTTGAATTGGGACTGGCTTCTTACAGTCTCCGGAAGTTTAGTCTTGATGAAACTTTGCAAATGTGTACCCGCCTGGGTTTAAAAAATATTGCTCTTAAAAGCATGCATATGCCTCTGGATAGTAATGAAGCTCACATTAAAGATGCTGTCTCGAAAATAAAAAAAGCAGGTCTAAATCTTTATGGTGCAGGTGTGATTTATATGGCTAACGAAGAAGAAGTGAATCGTGCTTTTAAATATGCTAAAACAGCAGGCTTAAAAGTGATTATTGGTGTTCCCGAACATGAACTGCTTCCCCTGGTTGAAGAGAAAGTTAAAGCATATGATATCAAACTGGCGATCCATAATCACGGACCGGGAGATAAACGGTATCCCAGTCCCGAAAGTGCTTATGAAAAAATTAAGAATATGGACTCGCGAATGGGATTATGCCTGGATATAGGTCATACAAAGCGTATTGGTATTGATCCGGCTAATGCTGCCAGACAATTTATGGACAGGCTCCATGATGTTCATATCAAGGATGTTGATAAAGCTGCTGCTGAAGGACAAACCATTGAGATCGGAAGGGGTGTTATCGATATACCACCGTTTTTAAAAGTACTGATTGAGAGAAGGTATTCAGGGAAAGTGAGTTTTGAATTTGAGAAAGATAGTGATGATCCGTTGCCCGGACTAGCAGAATCAGTAGGCTATGTACGGGGTTGCCTGGATATGGTTCGTTGAATTATTAAATTTAATTTTCTGATTTCATGAATAAAAAGTTAATAGTCAGCAGTCCACAGTCCACAGTCCACAAAAAAGCAAGTAACAATCAAACAATTATAACACACGATTCCTTAATCACACAATTCAAAATCCTGAAAAGTAAAAATAGCCCGGTCTTCAGATTGCCGACTGCCGACTGAAGATTGCCGACTTAAAAATGCAAAGTATAATGAGATTAGCCATTTTTAGTATTTCAAACTTAGGCACTGAGTAGTTACGATGAGTTGATATTTTTCATAGTTTATTTGCAGGGAGCAATATCATCTTTAATAAGAAGGAATGAATCAGGATTTGAAAGTATTGGCTTAATAAATTCAAGTGCTTTATTCAGGTTTTTCTTGCCATTTATTGATAGTTCTTCTTTAAAATCCCACTGGTAACCTTTGATATGAAGCAGGTAGGTTTGTGGATTTTTTCCGAATATTTTCTGGCATAGATCGAGAACAAAAGCAGGGGATACTGCATGCATAGTGAATTCAACCTTAGCACCTGATGGTTCTACGTTGGTAATACAAAAATCTTCAATTGGTTCCACAGATGCATCAACAAACAGCACTATATCCTTTTTTGCCATCATATCGGCATCCTCAATATTAAGCTGGTAATTGGAATCAAGCTCAATATTGGTAAGCTTATTTTTTTCTATCCAGGAACGAATAGTTTCGACAAATGCATTGCCGAGGCCATCATCTTCTCTCCCCGGGTTACCGTATCCGAAGATCAGTATTCCCGGTTTTGAATTCTTCTGATTATTTTCTTTTGCTGTCAATAAGTTGATTATTTTTATTATACAGCGATATTTCTAAAGGCATTTTCCCGAGGGCATGTGTGGCACAACTCAGGCAGGGATCGTAAGCACGTATGGCAACTTCAACAGCATTCATCATAGGTTCGGTTATAACAGCATGACCGTTCATCTGCTCTTTTGCAACCATCTCAACAGCTTTATTCATAGGAGTATTGTTATTGGTGGTTGAAACGATCAGGTTTGCCATTTCAATCAGGTCCTGGTCGTTGATCCGGTAATGATGGAACAATGTTCCCCTTGGCGCTTCAAGCATACCAACCCCTTCATAAACTTTATTACCTTTTGTTTCCAGGTTATCATTTTGGAGGTCGGAGTCGTTAAGCAGTTCTTTCATCATTTCTGCAGAATGCAGTACTTCGATGAGGCGTGCCCAGTGTGTGTGCATAGACATGTTATTTGGCTTACCTTTTGTATAAGCTTTATAAATTTCAAACTCCTTCTGGGCAAGAGGGGAAGGTATAAAGTCAACGGTATTTAATCTTGCCAGCGGTCCTACTCTGTACCAACCTTTGTCTTTACCATATTCTGTCAGGAACGGGAATTTCATATATGTCCATGATTTAACCTCTTCACCAATGTAATCGAGATAATCCTGGGGATCAACATCATGAAGGATTTTTTTTCCGTTTGCATCAACTGCTCTTATCATACCATGATAAAGGTCCATAGCTCCGTCTTTCCTTACAAGGCTCAGATGGTTAGACGGAAATGCAGCCATGTTATCAATGAGTTCACTGTTTTTTGACTGGTAGTTTTTAAAGAATTCAATTGCACCCAATGACCATTCGATCATTTTATCCACATTAAGGGGATCTTCTCCTTTAAGGAACTTGTCTCTTTCTTCAATTGAGAGGTTCTTGTTAATACCTCCCGGGATGGCTCCTGTTCCGTGGATTTTTTTCCCTGCTGTTGCTTTTATTATCTCCTGTCCAAATTTTCTCATCATTACTCCTTGCACAGCCAGGTCTTTGTATTCCATAGCAACGCCAATAATATTCCGGATAGTTGGATCGGCATTAATACCAAACAGGAGGTCGGGTGATACAAGGTGGAAAAAATGAAGGACATGCGATTGGAATACCTGTCCGTAATGCATAAGGCGGCGCATTTTTTCAGCAACCGGGGTCAGACCATCTCCCGTGCCGGCACCAACTATTACGTCCATTGCTTTTGCAGCAGCCAGGTGGTGGCTTACAGGACAAATACCACATAATCTTTGAACCAGCACCGGTGCTTCCCAGTACGGACGACCCTGGATAAACCGTTCAAAACCACGGAATTCAACAATATGTAACCGGGTTTGAATAACATTGTTATTATCGTCCAGATGTACAGTAACCTTTCCATGTCCTTCAACACGGGTTACCGGTTCAATGGTTATCTTTTTTGACATATCTTTTTTCTCTATAATTAATCGAATTTTATGATCTCGTAGGACAGCTCCATTTCATTTCCTGTGATCAGTGCTGTTAATGCATTCCAGATCAATTCAGCAGATGGAGGACAACCGGGAAGAAAATAATCAATCTTAACAATTTCATGACATGGATAGACTTTATCGAGCATCATAGGTATTTCTTCATCATTTGGTATAATCCCGGATTCATTGTGTCCTTTAACACTTGGTCCGTTCAGGTATGCCTCTTCAAGGCATTCTTTAATGGGAATAGGATTCCTGTAGGCAGGTAACCCGCCCATGATGGCGCATTCGCCAAACGATATAAGGATATTACAATTTTTTCTGAAATCTTTCAGAACATGTACGTTCTCACTATTGCAACATCCTCCCTCGATCAGTCCGATATCACATTTTTTAGTAAAATTCTTGATATCGTCAATGGGGGATTTATTGAACTCTACCAGCTCAATCAAATCAAGTATCTTTTCGTCAATATCAAGTAATGACATATGACATCCGAAACATCCGGCTAATGTTGCAGTTGCTATTACTGGTTTACTCATATCAAATTCTCTTTAAAATTGAGTTTCCTAATGTTTGTATTCGCTTCCGATGGGTTCATGATCGAATTTCCTTTGTCCAATTGGGATTCTGAAACCTTTTTCACGGGGAAGTATTGCGCCAACAGGGCAAATAGTTACAGATTTTTCTGCAAGTTCATCGGTGAGTTTGCTTCCCAATTCAGGATCAATATGTACTTTTATGTTCTCACCTCTTCTGTAAAAGGCAAAGACACTTCTGCCTTTTTCATCTTTAATAGCCCGTATGCAACGTTTACAACGTATACACCTGTTACAATCCATTAATATTTTAGGATTACCGGCATCAATATCCCTTTTAGGGAATTGAAAAGTGAACCTGGGAACCATCATTTGAAACCTGTAAGCAAGAGCCTGAAGTTCGCAGTCACCACTCATCTCACAAGCAGGGCAGAAATGGTTTCCTTCAACGAAAAGCAACTCAATTATCGATTTTCTAAGATCGTTTATTTCCTCTGTATTATTTTCAATTTCCATTCCATCTGCCACCGGTGTGGTACATGCGGTAGCAAATTGTCCATTGGTCCTGATTGTACAAATCCGGCACGATCCCTTTGGTTTTACACCTTCGTAATTACATAAAGTTGGAATGTATATATCATTTTCTTGAGTAGCTTGTAAAATTGAAATACCTTTTTCAGCTACGCATTCTTTTCCGTCAATGGTAAAGTTGATTATATCAGCCATTATTTTAGATTGTTTATTAATTAAAAATTCGGAACTCTTGTTGTTGCTTCACACGACTCACTTACAGCTTGTTCCAGATTAAACCCTGTTTCATATTCTTTTCCTCTTTCCAGTTTTTCTTCGTAAAGGTATCTGAAATTTTTCAGGCTTGTCAGTATTGGATTGGCTGCAGTATGACCTAATCCGCAACGGTTTGTTTTCATTAATTTGCCCCAGCTTTGCAGATCTTCCAAATCGCTTGCCACACCGTTACCACTCAGGATCTTTTCAAGCTTTTGTTTAAACAGGGGTATCATTGACCTGCATGGAACGCATGAACCACATGATTCTTCAATAAAAAAGTCTGTAAAATTAAGAACGACATTTTTAAGCAAATCCCTGTTGAAATTAAAAATAATGAATGATCCCCCGGTAACCAGATCACTATAGCAAAGTTTTCTGTCGAATTCTTCAGGTCCTATGAGAGAGCCTGAAGGTCCGCCAACCTGAATTGCCTGAACGTCTGTTGCACCAACCATGTCAAGGATATCAATAATTGTCAGTCCCCATTCCACTTCATAAATTCCGGGATATTTGCAGTCACCTGATATATTCAGCACTTTAGTCCCTGTAGATACAGGGGTACCAAGCGAACTATACCATTCACCACCTTTAAGCATGATCTTAACTACAGAGCAAAGGGTTTCAACATTATTTACAACGGTGGGGCAATCATTATATCCTTTTTCGACCGGGTATGGGGGGCGGTCACGTGGCTCCCCTCGCTTACCTTCAATTGACTCAATCAGGGCCGATTCTTCTCCACAAATATATGCTCCTGCTCCAAGCTGGATCCTGATATCAAAATTGAATCCTTTTATTCCTCCAATATCATTGCCCAGCAAGTTTTTTCCCCGTGCTTCTTCAAGAGCATTTTCAAGGTAATGCTTAAGATATTTGTATTCATACCTGAGATATAGAATGCCTTCTGTTGCTCCAATAGAATATCCGGCAATCACCATTCCTTCAAATAAAAGCTTTGGTCTTTCGGTTAGTATCACCCTGTCTTTATAAGTTCCCGGTTCTCCCTCATCTGCATTACAGAGAATATATTTTTTATCCCCCTTAGCTATACGGCAAAATTCCCATTTCAGACCTGTAGGGAAACCTGCTCCTCCACGTCCTCTGATATTTGATGTTTTAATCTCCTCAATTACCTGCTCAGGAGTTAATTGCGGCAGGTTATTCATTATAATTGTTCCGGGATTATAATCGTCCGTTAATACAGGCCCCATTCTCATAATATTATTCCGGACGGCAGAATTGAGATATTCAGATTTGTTTTGCCCGCCATCTAAATATGAAGTGTGCATTTTTTTCACATCTTTACCGGTTCGCATATCACGTACAATTTCTTTTACCCGGAAAGGAGTGAGGTGTATAAAAACATTACCATTAATCAGGGCTGCAGGCTCCTGATCACTCATTCCAATACAGGCAGTATCAAATAAGCCAATAATTCCATCTTCGGCTACCTCGCCAAACTTACAACCAGCTTCATTCTCAAAAGTTTCAGCAACTATTTGTCTGCCCATCATATTTGAAACTATACTATTGTTTAAATATATGGTGTATTTCCCCTGCGGCTCTTTTGACAGAAAGTGATAAAAAGAAATAGTTTGCTCCACATCAACAAGGGATAACTCCAGCTTTTCTGAAATAATGCGGACAGCATCATCAGAAATATAATTCTCGTTGTCTTGTATCTCAATAAGGATATCCATCAATCTCATTTTATCCTGATTGTATTTCCTGATTGCAGAATGTACCGTATTGTTTTCCATAATTTAATAGCTTGAATTAATTGTTATCCTGGTTGTAAAAAAATTAACAGCCAAAATAACAGCATTAATAATTAAAAACAAATGACAAATGTTAATTCAGGAATATTTAGATTGCATTCAATTTATGCAATATGTTATAAAAATAATAATAATAGATGTATATAGCTGACGATTAAGTAAATATTTTTTTTATGAACAGAATAATCTGGCAATATTTTTATATAATAGTGACAAAAATCATTAGTAATAATCAATACAATTAAGAGTCTTTTTTAAATCTCTTATCGAATATGTTGATAAGCATGAAGATTACTCTTTCTGTATTTAAGCCCACAGATAGATTTGAAGGCTATTAAAACTAACCATCCCATAAACCGATAACCATATTATTGGTTTTTTTTTGAAAATACGATACATTCATTTAGCTTCACATTTTTAATTAATCATACTAATGGACAATGGAACCTATGAAATAACAGTAAAGGGCCTGGTGCAGGGAGTAGGATTCAGACCGTTTGTTTACAGGATTGCCCATTATTTTAATATAAAGGGCAGTGTTGAAAACCGGAATGATGGAGTTAAAATCATTGCCAGAGGTAACATATCTGATATTGACAATTTTATAATTTCCCTGGAAAAGAAAAAACCACTCGCTTCAACAATCAAATCGGTTAATGTTAAACAGATCAATTCAAAAGATTATAAAGAATTCACTATTGTTGAAAGTAAATCTGATTCAGATGAAATTACCGATGTGAGTCCTGACATAGCAGTTTGTTCTGCCTGCCTCGGAGATATGAACAAACAACCACACCGGATTAATTATCCTTTTATCAATTGTACCAATTGTGGTCCCAGGTTCTCCATAATTAAAGATCTGCCATACGATCGGGACAAAACTACCATGAACGTTTTTCAAATGTGCGATGTATGTGCCGGTGAATATATGGATGTCATGGATCGCCGGTTCCATGCTCAACCTGTAGCATGTCTGAACTGCGGACCACGCTATGAACTAATCTCGAAAAATGAGAAAACAGATAGTTTTGAGAAAGTTCTTAATAAAACATCAATGGTGATAAACAGCGGCGGGATTGTTTCTGTTAAGGGAATAGGTGGCTATTTTATGGCTTGTGATGCTTTAAACGAAAAAGCAGTGAAACAACTCAGACAATCCAAGCTGAGGGAGGGGAAGCCGTTTGCAGTGATGTTTAACGGAATAGAGACACTCAGGGAATATGCTATGGTAAATTCAGAAGAACAGGAATTATTGCAGTCGTGGAGACGACCGATAGTTCTTCTGAAAAGCAGAAAAGACCTTGCATTTAGTGTTAGTATGGGATTTGATACCGTGGGGGCGATGTTGCCATATATGCCGTTTCACTACCTTCTTTTTAGTAAGCTTAATACACCTGTTATTGTTCTGACTAGTGGAAATATCCTGGATGAACCAATTATTATCTCAGACAGGGAAGCTTCAAAAAAACTTCTCCCGGTGAGTGATGCACTGGTGACCTATAACCGTGAAATATACAACAGGGTTGATGATTCAGTTCAACTGGTGGTTAATAACATTCCTCGTACAATAAGAAGGTCAAGAGGTTATGTGCCCGAACCTGTTGATTTAACCCTGAATGTAAACGGAATTATGGCGTGTGGTGCAGAGTTAGTAAATACTTTTTGTCTCGGTAAGGGAAACCAGGCAATTCTGAGCCAGTATATAGGAGACCTAAAAAATTGGGAAACTTATGAATTTTATTCTGAATCGATCGAAAATCAGAAAAAGCTGTTTCGTGTCGATCCTGCTTTAATAGTTTGTGACCTTCACCCTGAGTATCTTTCAACAAAATATGCTGTTGATTCTGGCTTGCCTGTTGTTAGAGTACAGCATCACCATGCACATATTGCTGCCTGTATGGCAGAGCATAACCTTGATGAAAAAGTGATAGGAGTTGGTTTCGATGGAATTGGTCTTGGTGATGATAACAATATTTGGGGTGGCGAATTTTTTATATGTGATCTGGCAGATTATGAGAGAGTTACACATTTCTCGTATATTCCAATGCCTGGTGGTGACAAAGCAACTCTCGAACCATGGAGGATGGGGGTAGCATATTTATATAGAATATACGGATCAGATCTTTTTAAATTGAATATTCCTTTTGTTAGAAACCTGGTTCAAAAGAACGCAGAGGATGTAATCCGGATGATCGATAAAAATATTAATTGTCCTTTAACTTCCAGTTCAGGGCGCCTGTTTGATACAATAGCTGCTATTCTGGATGTTTGTACCTGTTCAGGTTTCCATGCTGAAGCTCCGATGCGTCTTGAATCTATCATTGATGATAATTGTTCTGATTACTATTCGTTCGAAATGGGAAAGACAATTGATGTTGATGTAATGATAAAAGAGATAGTGAATGATATCATTAATGGGATTCACGAGGGAGTAATTTCAACAAAATTCCATAATACGGTTATTTCTATTATTTTTGCCGCAGTAAATAATGTAAAACAAAGAAGTGGTATAAGTAAAGTGGTTTTATCGGGAGGGACATTTCAAAACAGATATTTACTTCAGAAAATAGAGAATAAATTATTAAAGGAGAATTTCCAGGTGTATACTCCGGGGGCAATCCCTGCAAATGATGGTGGAATAGCTCTGGGACAACTGGTAATTGCTTCAAAAAGGAGGGAATTAAGATGTGTTTAAGTGTGCCGGCAAAAATTATTGAAATTAATGGAGAAATAGCCAGGGTTGCTGTTGGCGAAACAATTGTAAATGCTAGTTTGCAAATGCTTGATGATGTTGAGATTGGTGATTATGTTCTGCTTCATACCGGATTTGCATTACAGAAGATCAACGCTGCTGATGCAGCTGAAACCCTTGCATTGTTTGAGGAATTGGATGAGATAAATAAGGAAATGGACCGGGAAGAGCAGAACAGGAAAATATGAAATACTTAACAGAATTCCGGAATAAAGAAATTGTATCCCGATTTGTAGATTATATCAGTTCCATATCTAAAAAACATGTCAGGTTTATGGAGGTATGTGGTGGCCATACCATGGCAATCCAGAAATTTGGTATTCCATCACTTCTCCCTGATAATATCGAACTGCTTTCCGGACCTGGTTGCCCGGTTTGTGTTACAAGTAATTTGTTTATTGACAAAGCTGTGGCTTATAGCCGACTTGATAATGTCATAATCACTTCATTTGGTGACCTGATAAGGATCCCGGGATCTACCTCATCTCTTGACAGGGAGAAAGCAAATGGAAGAGATATTCGGATGGTATATTCTACACTGGATGCCCTGAATATTGCCAGAAAAAATCCTGATAAAAAAGTAATTTTCCTTGGCATTGGGTTCGAAACAACCGCCCCAACCAGTGCAGCAGCCATAATAAAAGCAGATGCTGAGAATCTTGAAAATTTCTATTTGTATTGTTCGCATAAAATTATGCCTCCTGCTATGGAAGCCCTGATTGATGAGGGTGTAGAGTTGAATGGTTATATTGCTCCCGGTCATGTCAGTACTATAACAGGCTCAGGCATATATAAAGCGATCCCTGATAAATTTAGTCTTGGTTGTGTTATAAGCGGCTTTGAGCCGGTTGATATTATTCAATCTATTTATATGCTTGTCAGACAATATGAAACCAACTCACCCAAAGTGGAAATACAATATAAAAGAGTTGTTACACCCGAAGGTAATGTAAAAGCTCAAAGAATTATGAATGAGGTTTTTGAGCTTCATGATGATTGGTGGAGAGGACTGGGTGTTTTGAAAAACAGTGGGTTTGCTCTGAAAGAAAAATATGAACGGTTTGATGCAGAAAAAATGCTGAGTGTTGAAGTTGAAGAAACCATTGAACCCGGAGGTTGTATATGCGGCGAAATACTGAAAGGCATTAAAAAACCTTCTGATTGTAAATTATTCAATAAGGTTTGCTCACCTGCAAACCCGGTTGGAGCATGTATGGTTTCCAATGAAGGAGCATGCAATGCATATTACAGGTATAATAAATAGTAGAAGAATGGAAAAAACCATATTACTTGGGCATGGCAGTGGTGGAAAATTATCCCACGACCTTATCAGGGATGTTTTTGTTAAGTATTTTTCCAATAAAATACTATCCGAACAGACTGATTCTGCATGTCTTCCCGGAGCAGATGAAGGGATTGCTTTTACAACAGATTCTTATGTGGTTGATCCAATATTCTTTCCCGGTGGAAATATCGGGAAACTTGCAGTATGTGGTACTGTTAATGATCTGGCTGTATCCGGGGCAAAACCACAATATCTGAGTGCCTCATTCATTATTGAAGAAGGCTTCTCCCTGACGGATCTTGAAAAAATAGTTTGTACGATGGCTGAAGAATCACGTAAAGCAGGAGTAAAAATTGTGACAGGTGATACCAAGGTGGTTAATAAAGGTAAATGCGATAAACTATTCATTAATACTTCCGGCGTGGGTTATTTACCCCGGAAAAATCATTCAATAAGTACCGGGCGTAAAATAACACCGGGCGATAAAATCATTGTAAGTGGCAGTGTTGGAGATCACGGTGTCGCCATCCTTTCTGCACGCGAGAATATGAGTTTTAGTGTTAATCTGAAATCTGATTGTGCCTCTCTTAACAAAATGATACAATCAGTTCTCAGTATCTCATCCTGTATACATTTTATGCGCGATGCTACCAGGGGTGGTCTTGCAACTGTTTTATGCGAACTCTCTGAAACCAGGGGACTGGGTATTGAGGCTGACGAAGAGAATATACCAGTGAAAAGTAGTGTGCAAAGTGCTTGTGAGATTTTCGGATATGACCCTCTTTATATGGCTAATGAGGGAAAGGTTGTAATGGTAGTCGATTCATTAGATGTGGATAAGGTACTGGACAAATTGCATCACAACACCTTAGGTAAGCAAGCTTCTGTTATCGGGGAAATAACTGAAAAACACCCGGGCAAAGTAATACTGAAAACAGCTATTGGAGGTACCAGGCTAGTTGATATGCTAACAGGAGAACAGCTCCCAAGGATTTGCTAAGAAAAAATAATTTAAAGCTCAATACCTTTCTAGAAATCTCCGAATTCATTATACAATTTGCGCAATGCATCTGAAACATCCTGAAAGGAGATAAAGTGTTTTTTGCATCCAGACTTTGAACAGATATATACCTTTCCACCCTTTTCCAGTGCAAATGGGATCATAGGGGCTCCACATTCCTCACATTTGTTGGAACTCGTAAGCTCCTTGTTACAGTGTGGACAAAAAAACTTAATTGGCTTATCTTTGGGAAGTTCAATACTGCTTTTATGGTCAAAACAGTCATAATATGAACATAATCTGAGCCTTCCTTTTTTTCCGTTTGCTTCAATATCTACCTTAATGCTGGGTTTACCATTAATTTGATCGTAGGGATCCATAAAAGACTTCTTGCAATGGGGACATTTTGTTCTGAGTGCAATTAAATTTTTCATTTTACCTCCATATTTTTGTTTTCAGAAAAATATTCAATATAACAAAATGATCATTAAACACTAGTAATCAAGTAGTTAGAAATAATAATATAAGACCTGATCCACTATAAAAATCTATTTTGAGTTTACAAAAAAAAACTTAATAAACCAAATACTGGTTTCTGGTTACAGGTTACTGGGTGTTGAAAGCAAAGAGCATGGAGCAAAGAGAGAAGAGTTCCGTGCAAACATTGTTGATTCATGATACAGGATACAAGATACAGGATACAGGATATACGGCTCACGACTCACGATTTACGACTCATAATTCTCTTCACTTTTGCCCACAGTGAAATATGCTCCTTCCCCGGTGAAATGTTTTCGTACCTCAAATTTTACCCTGTTTAACAGCAACTTCGTTGCTCCCAGCAATGCTGGGGTTTCACAGGGTGAACCCCGACACGGTCATTCTTCCATGCGGGGCAGGCACGGCAAGCGTCGCATTTCACCCCGATGAAATAAAAAGAATTTCATGGGGTAAACGTGGCAAGCTTTTTACTTTTTCCTTGACACCGGGTTATTAGTGAAAAGTATTATTTTTGTACACTGATTGTGATTTACAAAAAGAGATGATATGCATGAATTATCGATAGCGGTTAATATCGTGGAAATGATAGAAGAAAATGCTGAGAAGGAAAAGGCGCATAACGTGGATAAATTTGAGATAGATGTAGGAACTTTATCCGGAGTGGTAATTGATGCACTTGAGTTTGCTCTTGAAGTAGCAGTGAAAGATTCCGTTTGCTCAAAAGCAGTATGGAAGATTAATGAAATTGAGGCTAAAGCTAAGTGCAGGAAATGTGGACACGTTTATAGTGTGGATGATTATTTCTCTCCATGTCCAAAATGTGCAGGGTTTGGTAAAGAAATTCTTCTTGGTAAAGAGATACAACTGAAATCAATTACAGTCGAATAAATCATAAGCAAAACCTGCTTTATAAATTGGGTTTATTAAATTCACAAAATAATTTTAGTTAATTTTGAGGCAAATTTGTATTGATACTAAAAAGTAAAAAATATGTGTGATAGTTGTGGATGCGGACAACCCGGTGAAAATGTTACTTTTAGAAAACCCGGTGAAGATGAAGAACATACTCATTCCCATGGAGGGGAAGCTCATAGCCATACCCATGGTGATCATAATCATCATGATCAAAACCATTCCGTGAGTCGTGAAATTGTAATTGAACAGAATGTTCTTCAGAAGAATGATCTGCTGGCTGAGCGGAACAGGGGATATTTCGAAGCAAAAAATATCTTTGCTGTTAACCTGGTTAGTTCCCCGGGCTCCGGCAAGACCAGTCTCCTTGAGAAAACTATCAGAATATTGAAAGATAAAT
>JAUVHQ010000391.1 GCA_030593185.1 Bacteroidota bacterium | reverse complement strand
GACAAAAATACGTTTTTCGGTTACCGAAGAAGCATTGAAAAATCCTAACACCACTTCTTCATGATTATTTACATTGGAAATATTTCCACGAATTTGTGCAGGTTGGGTTTCATACAGTCCGCCACTTTCCTGGCTCTGCTTTTGTAGCTGACTCCAATAATCATATGCCTCATTGCTTAACGAATATTGTTTTACAAGAAGGCTATATTTTATTTTCAACCTGTTGCTTTGGTTAGAGACAAACTGCAATGGAAATTTATTGATTGTATTACTAGCTGAATGCCGGGTTGTAGAAGTATAAATTTTATGAATTGGGTCCGTTCTCCAACAACGGAAAAGAAAAAAAGGATCGTTAATTGGATGTATGGTACCATCATAATAATATTGAATCCTATACTTTGCTTCATACTCCCATGTTTCTTCAAGCTCCCAGCGGTAATTCCTGGTAAAATCATCGGGTGCATCAAGATCAATATAGAACTGAATGCCATATAAGGGGTAGTCAGGGTCGTAAGTTTCCCTGACCTCTATTTCGTAATAAATACTATCGATAGGAGGGCTGGGAGATAACAGTTCATTAAAATCCGACTCATATATATTCCCATCAGTAGTTATAACTTTTACTTTATATTGAGTGCCAATATTCAAAAAACTTTTGTTCATCCACCGCCTGTACACTCCAGGTCTACTTTCATAGAATTCGAAAATATTCCCATTGTTATCAACAACTTCAACGTGACAGTTTGGTTCGGGAATTTTTTGAGGATCATTATACGGTGCAGTGCGTGAGATATGAATATAATGAAAACCTGCCTGGTCAGTAATCTGTCCTTCTATTACAAGTGATTCCTCACTTTCATCAATATTTGGTGTAAATGGTTCAATACATCCTGCTAACGTGATGAAAATGAATACAGGTATAATTATTTTCTTACTCACTGGCATAATTTCCAAACTTAAAATTCCATGAAAGAGTAACTATCTGGGTTCCGAATATAGACATCTTATAGCCGTTAATTTTTCCCTCTTCCGATTTAAAGTAAACCGAGTAGGCATTTTTCCTTCCAGTCAGATTATAAATGTTTAACATCCAGAAACTGTGGATTTTTTTCCTTGATCTGAGGTTTCCTTCCAGGTTAAAAGAAAGGTCTAGCCTGAAATAGTCAGGTAAGCGATATTTATTTCGTGAAGAATAATTTAAGATTTCCTGTCCATTAATATAATAAACCGATACGGGATAAGTAACGGGTCTGCCCGAGTTATATATCATATTAGATGAAAGACTTAACCTACGGTTTATCCTGTAATTTACTATCAGATTTACCGCGTGTGGCTTAGAATAATTTGTCGGGTAGCGGTTTCCATTGTTAATTTTATCCCATGAATTAATTCCATCGACAAGCACATTAGATTTGGAATAACAATATGAAAGCCAGCCGTTTAATTTACCTGCTTTTTTCTCTACCATCAGTTCAACACCATATGCAGTTTGAGTTCCCTGTAAAACATCGTCTTCAATACGCGGGCTATAAATAAAGTCAGCACCATCTTTATATTCCACAATGTTATGAGTCCGTTTATAATAGATTTCCATGGATGTTCTGAGACCTGTCCGGAGAAAATCTTTATAAAAACCGGCAGACACCTGATCGCAATAAGGAGGATTGATATGGTAATCACATAATTTCCATTGATCAACAGGTGAGATGGCAATAGTATTGCTAAGCATAAAAAGATATTGTCTGTTACGGTTGTAGGAGACCTTTAGGGAACTGCTGGTGCCGGTACTCAGGTTTAAAGCAGCTCTGAGTTCCGGACCGGAATATGTTTTGATTATTTCTCCGGCGGAAAACAGAATAGTATCTCTTATATTCTGACTGTTTTTAGGCGCTCCCTGATTATATGTAAAAACTTTATCAGGTCCCAGAAAACCGTAAA
>JAUVHQ010000013.1 GCA_030593185.1 Bacteroidota bacterium | reverse complement strand
TTTGTAACTGTATTTTATTGGTTGAAAAAAGATTTTGCGAGGAGTGAAACGACGAAGCAATCTGTCAATTACATCCGGAATGCCAAATAAATTGACTGTCATGAGCTTTACGAAAAGCCAGGAGAGATTGCTTCACTTCGTTCGCAAAATCGGTTTACTTACTAAACTTTATAGTAAAAAATGATAAACTTTGTCTTCAGATTGCCGATTGCCGATTGCCGACTGCAGACTGGAAATTACAAAGTATAATGAGATTAGCTATTTTAGGCATTCAGAACTTAAGACATCGAATAGTTCCAAAATTCTATTTATTGCCTTCGTCCAGTTTTTCATACACAGAATTCTCACTAATAAACTCCGGAACAATTATCTTCATTTCCCTGACAATATCAAATGCGTCCTTCCCTTCAAATTTTATCAACTGATCTGTTTTTTTCTTTACCGACTTAAAGTCATTCTGCAGTACTTTGGCTATCATTATCTTTGAATTGTGTGTAGGGATAGTATTTTCTTTGATGTTCAGTAATTCTTCATACAATTTTTCTCCCGGCCGCAAACCAGTGATATTCAAACGAATGTCCTTCCCTAATTCCAACCCTGATAAACGTATCATCTTCTTTGCAAGATCAATTATCTTCACTGATTTTCCCATGTCAAAGATAAATATCTCTCCCCCTTTACCCATTACACTAGCTTCAAGAACAAGCTGACATGCCTCGGGTATGGTCATAAAATACCTGGTCACATCCTGGTGCGTTACTGTAACCGGTCCACCACTTTCGATCTGTTTCTTAAACCTGGGAATAACTGAGCCATTTGATCCTAATACATTCCCAAACCGGGTTGTGATAAAACTGGTTTTCATATGTTTGTTAAGGCTCTGAATATATATTTCTGCTATTCTTTTCGAAGCCCCCATTACATTTGTAGGATTAACAGCTTTATCTGTTGATATCATGACAAACTTACTGACATCATAACTTAACGATAAGTCAGCAAGAATTTTAGTGCCCAAAACATTGGTGCGAATTGCCTCTTCAGGATTGTTCTCCATCATCGGAACATGCTTATAAGCAGCAGCATGATAAACAATCTCGGGCTTGTATTTTTCAAAAATCCTTATTAATCGTTCCCTGTTTGCAATATCCCCCAGTACAATTTGAAAATCATAAAACTTTAATCGTTCCTGAAGTGAAAGTTCATGTAAATAGAGTGGCGATTCAGCCTGATCGAACAAAATAATTTTTCTTGGATGATACTTTGTAAGTTGTTTTACTATCTCGCCTCCAATGGATCCTGCAGCTCCGGTCACCAAAACACACCTGCCTGAAGTTTGTTGTCTTATTTTTTTTTCATCCAACTTAATTGGGGGACGTTCCAGCAAATCTTCTATCTTAAATTCCTTTATCTGTTTAAAACTTAATTCGCCATTTATCCATGTGCTTGCTTCAGGTATTGTAAGAACTTTAATATCATATTGCAAGCAGATGTCAATAAGAGCTTCTCTTTTTTCAGGATCAATATTTTTTTCAGTAATTATTATCCTTGATATTTCATTCTTACTAAGTATTTCGGGTAATTCTTTCTCGTGACATATTCTGACTCCTTCAAGTTTGTTTCCCCAATTCGAATTATCAATATAATAAAGTACTTTAAATTTAGCTCTTTCATCCCCGTCAAGAGTTTGTTTTGTAATTGCTCCCAAAGGTCCTGCCCCGTAAATAATAATATTCGTTCGTTGAGATGAAGGGTTATAGATTTCGAGATATAGCGATTTAATAAAAAGCCGTGAAGTGGACATTACAAAAACTGTAATCAGAAAATCAATTATTAGAATACCATATGGTATCAGGTTAACCCCCAGAAACAGTTTATTCCATGCTACATTTCCGATAACAAGTACAAACGTACCGAATAAAACTACCATAATTGTTCTCTCGGTATCTTTAGCGCTGGTATAACGGATAAGCCCGGCGTATGACCGGAATAACACAAAACTGACCGCACGAATAAATAATACATATGGAATTACAAATGTTATTGTATCAAGATATTCCTGGGGGATCTCAAAATTAAAGCGCAGAAGGTGAGCCAGAGAGATGGAAAAAAAACAAATAATTAAGTCAATCAGGAATACAATCCACCGGGGAGTATGTGATTGGCTAAAAAGACGATTGGATTTACTTAATAAATTGCTTATCATTTAATAAACATATTAAAGAAAAAATGAATATTATTATTAAGGAACCGGTTCGGATATTAAATAATAACTCAAATTTACATAAAAAAACTGCAGCAGGAGAAAAAAATATTCGTCTTTGTAAAGAACTAAAACTTTTTGATATGAAAACAACGATAAAAAACATGACCGGGTTATCAATCTTTTATTCATTATTCCTATCCGTTATATTAATCTCCGGGGGATCCAGAGCATTAGCACAAGAAAAAGAGACACGTGATGTTGGCTCTTTTTCAAGTATTAGTCTTTCTATCCCGGCAGATATATATTTAACACAGGAAAATGATACTAAAGTTGTTATTGAAGCTGAACAAAAAATTCTCGATCTCATCCGGACAGAGGTGGTTGGAGACAATCTTAAAATTAAACTCAAGACTGGAAAATGGTATATCCGTGGCAACAAACATATTGAAATCTATGTTTCAACCCCCGATGTTGAAGGACTTTTTCTTTCCGGGTCAGGAAATATCAAAGCTGAAACACAAATAAAAACTGAGAGTCTTGATTTTGCTATCAGTGGAAGTGGAAATATTATGATTGATGATCTTGTTGCTTCAGACATTGAGGGTCATATATCAGGGTCAGGAGATATAGATCTTTCCGGCTCAAAAACTGCAGAAACTATGGAGATCTCAATAAGCGGATCAGGAGATTTGTTTGCCGAGAATCTTAAGGTAAATAGTGTTGAGATAAGGATAAGCGGGTCAGGAACATGTAAGGTTTTTGCTGTTTCCGAACTTGAAGTTTCCGTTTCAGGAAGTGGAAGTGTATATTACAAAGGGACCCCGATGGTTAATGCAAAAGTCTCAGGATCAGGTAAAGTACGGTCATCAGATTAAAATACAGGTAATTACTTAATAAAAGCTGACTGTATAATCCGGTCGGCTTTTTTTTTAAAGTTTTGTTAGACGTATCTATAATTTCTATTTCCTGATAATAATTATCTCCCCCTGTTCATCAACTTTACAAATTGTTGAAGGAACACTGCGAGTGTAATCATTCTGCCTCCATCTCACCACGTAATCTGCTTCCATGATAATGTCATCTTCAATCTCAGAGAAATTCCCGGGATTCGGACTCCCGCTGATATTGGCAGATGTTGAGACCAAAGGCTTGCCAAACCGGCGAATAAGTTCCGAACAGAAAGGATCTTCTGTCACCCTGATCCCTATCGAAAAGTCATCAGGAAGAAGGTTTTGTGGTAAGTTTTTTGCCAACGGATAAATAATTGTGGCAGGAGAAACAGAAGATTCAATCAATTTAATTGCCTCGCGAGGAATTTGGGTCACATACTTACTCATTTCTTCAATATCACTCAATAAAATAATCATACTATGTTTATCCTGCCGTCTTTTTATCTCATATACACGTTCAATAGCTGCTTTATTTGTGGCATCACAACCTAATCCCCAGATTGTATCTGTCGGATATAATATAATTCCTCCGTTTAAAAGTACTTTCAACGAATTTATAATGTCGTTTTCCATGCCTACACAATTTTTTTATAAACCTCAATCAGGTTTTTAGCAATTTTCTCATTGGTGAAGTTTTGAGCATACGTATAACCTTCACTAACCACTTTTTCCCTGAAAGGGGTATTTTCCAATAGCTTTAAAATTGCATCAGCAAGATCTTCAGCATTTACCGGATCAATATAAACTGATCCCGGACCACCTGCTTCAGGAAAACATCCCGTTTTTGATGTTATAACAGGAGTTTTTGAAAAAAGAGCTTCCTGGATCGGAATCCCAAACCCTTCAAAAATACTCGGGTAAATAAATATTTTTGCGTTCTGGTAAAAAACAGGAAGTTCATTAGTATCAACATGTTTAATAAACCGAATATTTTCCATGTTTTTGTTCCGGATATAATTTATTACCTGTCCGGTATAAGAAGTGTGCCTTCCCACAACTACAAGAGGAATATTCAGATTACTGAGTTTAAGTGCTTTGACTATTGTAAAAATATTTTTACGCTTTTCCACCGTCCCGACATATAAGAGGTATTCATCAGGTATTGAGTACTTTTTCCTGACCCTGGAAACCTGTTCCGTATCTGCTCTTTTCTGAAAAACAGGGTTACATCCCTGGTAAACTACATCAATTTTACCCGGGTCTATTCCAAAAAATTCAATAATGTCATTTTTTGTTTGCTTGCTAATGGCAATAATTCTGTCTGCATCCCTGCAACTCCTCCTGAATTTCACTTCATAAATCTTCCTGTCTATAAAAGGATACCATTCCGGAAATCTCAGAAAAATCAGATCATGAATAGTCACAACCGATTTAATTCATGAGTTTTTTATACTAAATGGAATTTCATTACTAAGCCCATGATACAAATCAATCCGGTCGCTCTTTAACTGATTTGGCAACATAAAGCTTCTCCAGAAAAAGGGAAGTTTTCTGCCAACATAATTCATTGGTTTACAAACAGAAGTAGATGAACCGGTTGTAAAATTAACCGTTGGTGTTCCTGGTGGAGTGTATAAAAAATAAGTGTGTTCCCTATAATTACCTGTCAGGATTGATATGGTATCACGACTGTAGTTTCCCAATCCGCTCTTATTAAAAAATGCACGTTTTGCATCAAATCCTATTCTCATTATCAGATTTATTAGACAACTATATTAAAATCTCTTAAAGCATCATTTAAGGAGGTTTTCAGATCGGTTGACTTTTTTCTTTTACCGATTATCAAAGCGCAGGGAACCTGGAACTTCCCGGCAGGAAATTCTTTTGTATAGCTACCCGGTATTACCACTGACCCGAATGGAATTAATCCTTTTGAACTAACAGGTTCCCTTCCTGTAACATCAATTATCCTGGTGCTTTTTGTTAGTACTACATTTGCTCCGAGCACAGCCTCTTTTTCAATTCTAACTCCCTCAACAACAATACATCTTGATCCGATAAAACAATTATCCTCAACAATTACCGGCGCAGCCTGAACAGGCTCAAGCACTCCACCTATTCCTACTCCTCCGCTCAAATGAACGTTTTTACCAACCTGAGCACATGAACCAACAGTGGCCCATGTATCGACCATTGTTCCTTCATCAATATATGCCCCGATATTCACATAAGAAGGCATCAATATTACACCTTTCCCAAGAAACGATCCATAACGGGCAATAGCATGTGGAACAACACGTATACCAAGTTGGTCATATCCTTTCTTAAGTTTGATTTTATCATGGAATTCAAAAGGGGGTACTTCAGTGAGTTCCATTTTTTGAATTGGGAAATACAAAATAACAGCCTTTTTAACCCATTCGTTTACAACCCATTCATCATTGGCTGGCGAAGCAACCCTGATTTTCCCCTGATCCAGGAGATTAATAACCTCCCTGATACAAGTTTGGACATTTTTATCCTTTAATAATTTTTTGTTTTCCCAGGCTTGCTCAATCGTCTTTTTGTAATCTTCCATTGTTTCTTTTTGTATATTTAAAAACGAAATAAGAATTCTAAAAAACCCATACCATGAAAATAAGAAAAATTTCTCTTAAGCTCATCCTTTTCATTCTTTTATGTCTTTCATGGATTTCTTTTTCACAGATCAATCTTACGTATCAGGTTCCACCAAAGGGAATTGTCGAGATTGCAGATGCTAAATCCACACCTAACATAAGTCCAGAGAATCACTGCTTCATATGCATTGGGAAATCACTCAATGGCTGGATAAATTTGTAAAGTATAAGAAATAACCCTGAAGTAATTTAGAATGAGTATAAACTAACTATGCTACTTGATTTTCATATGTTCATGTTTTAAATTTGGTTTATGATTTAAAGGGTATCTGTCCAATAAAATAAATTTATAAAGATGGAAAAATATTTTTATTTCTCAACCACTCCAGAGTCTTTAGTTGCCTCTCATTTATCCCCTTATAAATTTGGAAATTACCTTGCTGTGGGAACAAAAAAAAGGACAAAAGGCCAGGCTATTTTCTTTGAAATTGATCCTGATAAAGTGAATTGGCTTCCCTGGGATTATATTGATAAAAAATTAGTGCCATACGAAGATGGAGAGCCAAAACGGTCTGTTTTTTTATCTATTTACAGAGTTTTGGAAAATTTACCTTTGAATGCTTTGCTTGATCTTTATCTTGTTACCGATGATGGTAAAGTATTGGGATTGCAAAAATCTGATTTTAAAATGCAGAAGGAAAAAATTGTACATCTTTATCAGCAATTTATTCCCAACAGGACCAGGGTTGCCAGCAGGCTTTCCCCACCCGAATTCATGAAATTTTTAACCGATACATCAAAACCTGTTTCCTCACCAAAATTATTTTTTGTGGAATTGAAATTAAATAAATTGGCCAAAGATCCTGAAGCTTCTCTTAATAATTTACCTTATCCCAATCCGGATCATTTGAGAGATTGTCTGATTCGTCTTCAGCACTTGCCTGAACGACCTACAAAAACAGTTATCCGAAATTTTAAAGAAGATTTATCCTTTCGTACTTTAAAAGACGGGTTTTTTATAGGTGATCAGGAAACCTTTATTTTTTATCCTTTTCCTTCCAGTGAAGAACTTGAAGATAAATATTATTCCTGGTGGCGGTCGGCTTTGGTTCATAGTTTTTAAATCAATTTTATCATAGAATTCAAATGGGGGAATAGTGGTGACTTTTATTTCTTGTATTAAAAAATACAATGAAAATGTATCCTATTCTAAGTTTATTATATATTTTTGGAAATTGTAATATTTATTTATACCTCGCACAATTTTGACATATATAATAATAATTGTTTCAAAATTTTATTATTTCAATTACTAAATTGTCTGGAAACTGGAAATGAATGCTAACTAAGAAAATTCCTTCCCTGAATAAAACTATAAATAAATACAATTATCAATAATGTTTAAATAAAAATCTGACTAGTATGATTAGTAAATTGTTTTGGGTTGTACCTGTTGCATCTGTTATTGCCTTGTTCTTCGCCTGGTTTTTTTTCAGGCAGATCATGAAGGAAAGTGAAGGTACTGACGTAATGAAAAGGATTGCCAAACACGTCAGAAAAGGAGCTATGGCATATATTAAACAACAATATAAAATTGTTGCTCTGTTTTTCCTTGTTATGACAATCCTCTTTGCTGTTTTAGCATATGTTTTCCACCTCCAGAATGGATGGGTTCCATTCGCTTTCCTAACAGGTGGATTTTTTTCAGGCTTGGCTGGTTTTATTGGAATGCGCACTGCTACGTATGCCTCTGCAAGAACTGCCAATGCCGCAAGAAGGTCTTTGAACCAGGGGTTAAGAGTCGCTTTTCGCAGCGGAGCTGTAATGGGTCTGGTTGTTGTAGGTCTTGGACTTCTGGATATTTCCCTCTGGTTCATAGTACTTAATGCTGTTTACCCTGCAGCTGAGAATTCCCATCATCTCCAGATAATAACCACTACTATGCTGACATTCGGTATGGGAGCTTCCGCACAGGCTCTGTTTGCCAGGGTTGGTGGCGGAATATACACTAAGGCGGCTGATGTTGGGGCTGACCTTGTTGGAAAAATAGAAGCGGGAATTCCGGAGGATGATCCCAGAAATCCGGCAACAATTGCTGATAACGTTGGTGATAATGTTGGTGACGTAGCCGGTATGGGAGCAGACCTCTATGAATCATACTGTGGTTCTATCCTTGCCACTGCCGCATTGGGAGCAGCTGCATTTATCGGTGATACCGAAGCACAGTTCAAAGCAGTGATAGCACCAATGCTTATAGCTGCTGTGGGAATTGTATTATCTATTCTCGGAATATATATGGTAAAAACCAAAGAAGGAGCCACCCAAAAGAATTTGCTTAATTCACTTTCCCGTGGTATTAATACAAGTTCAATACTCATTGTTCTCGGAGCTCTTGGTGTTTTGTGGTTACTTGATATCCAAAACTGGGTAGGCGTTTGGTTAGCAATGGTCGTAGGCCTTTTAGTCGGTATAGTTATTGGCAAATCAACCGAGTATTTCACTTCAGAGGAGTATGACCCTACACGAAGGATTGCAAAAAGTTCTGATACCGGTCCAGCCACATTGATCATCTCCGGACTTGGGATTGGAATGATATCAACTTTCATACCTGTCATTTCAGTAGTTCTGGGAATTATTTTTGCTTTTCTATTTGCTGCAGGCGGTGATTTAGTCAATTCAAAGATGGGTTTGTATGGAATTGGTATTGCTGCAGTCGGTATGCTGTCAACACTGGGAATTACCCTGGCTACCGATGCTTATGGCCCGGTAGCTGATAATGCCGGAGGAAATGCAGAAATGAGCAAACTGGACCCTGAAGTAAGAAAAAGGACGGATGCTCTTGATTCGTTAGGAAATACAACTGCTGCTACCGGAAAAGGATTTGCAATCGGATCAGCTGCTCTTACAGCTTTGGCTCTGCTGGCTTCATACATTGAAGAACTTAAAGTTGGTATCCACAGACTTTTTGAAAGTACTACCTCATACATCTTCCCTAACGGATTTGAAATAACTGATCCATTTCACCTGGATAATATCACAATGGATGAGTTTATGACATACTTCCAGGTTCATCTGATGAATCCTATAGTCCTGGTCGGTGTTTTTATTGGTTCAATGATGGTTTTCCTCTTCTGCGGATTGACAATGAATGCTGTTGGAAGATGTGCCGCCAAGATGGTTGCTGAAGTTCGACGCCAGTTCAGGGAGATCGCAGGTATTATGGAGGGTACAACTGAACCTGAGTATGCCAAGTGTGTAGCTATTTCAACAAAAGGTGCGCAGGTTGAAATGATTCTTCCCTCGTTGCTCGCAATCACTGTTCCAATATTGGTTGGATTGATATTCGGTGTTCCCGGGGCTATCGGATTACTTGTTGGCGGACTTGGAACCGGATTTGCAATGGCGATATTTATGGCAAACACAGGTGGTGCCTGGGATAATGCCAAAAAATATATCGAATCGGGCCATCTTGGAGGAAAAGGATCCGAAGCACATATAGCTGCTGTTATCGGTGATACTGTCGGAGACCCGTTTAAAGACACCTCCGGACCAAGCCTTAACATACTGATTAAACTGATGAGTATGGTTACAATAGTTATGGCAGGTGTTACTGTTGCATTTACTATTATTTGATTTGTAATATTTTTTAAAGAAAATTTTGATAATTAATATTTATCTCTACATTTGACGTTCAAATTCAAGTAGAAAATGTTTAAAAATACCTTCATTTTCAACCTTTTTATTATAAATATCCTTTACGGATATTGAGGGTGAGAAGGGTATGTTTTAAAAAACAATAAAAAATAAAGCCGTTCTCACAGAAAGAGAGCGGCTTTTTTTTGTCAATAAATAAAGCAATGGAATTAAGAAGTCATCGTACAACAGCAGGAAGGAATATGGCCGGAGCGAGAAGTTTATGGCGCGCCAACGGAATGAAGGAAGAACAATTCGGTAAGCCGATAATTGCTATTGTTAATTCATTTTCACAGTTTGTTCCCGGCCATACTCATCTACACAATGCAGGTCAGCTTGTAAAGTCATGGATAGAAAAGCAGGGTTGCTTTGCCGCCGAATTCAATACTATTGCAATTGATGATGGTATTGCAATGGGCCATGAAGGAATGCTCTACTCACTTCCCTCCCGCGAACTGATTGCCGATAGCATTGAATATGTTTGTAATGCTCATATGGCAGATGCCATGGTATGTATAAGTAATTGTGATAAGATTACTCCCGGGATGCTAATGGCAGCAATGAGACTGAATATCCCGACAGTTTTTGTTTCAGGCGGACCAATGGAAGCCGGTATATTTAACGGGAAAAAATATGATCTTATTGATGCGATAGTATTAGCCGCAGATCCCGATATTTCAAATGATCATCTTGCAGAGGTGGAAAGATCTGCCTGCCCAACCTGTGGCTCCTGTTCCGGTATGTTCACAGCTAATTCAATGAACTGTCTGAATGAAGCTATTGGTCTTGCATTACCGGGTAACGGGACAATTGTTGCAACACACAAAAACCGGTTAAGGTTGCTTGAACAAGCTGCTAACCTGATTGTTGAATTAGCTTACCGGTACTATAAGAATGACGATACCTCTATCTTACCCCGGTCAATTGCAACAAGGGAGGCATTTCTTAATGCTATGTCTCTGGATATTGCCATGGGAGGATCAACAAATACAGTATTACATTTGCTGGCTATTGCCAATGAAGCTGAGGTTGATTTCAGTATGACAGACATTGACAGGTTATCCAGACAGGTACCAACATTATGCAAAGTATCACCCAGTTCAGATTACCATGTTCAGGATGTTAATAAAGCCGGTGGGATCCTGTCAATTATGGGAGAACTTGAAAAGGGAGGGCTTATTCACACTTCGGTTGGAAGAATTGATTTTCCAAACCTTAAAGATGCTATCAATGCATTTGATATTCAAAGAAAAACAGTTACAGGAGAAGCAATTAATATTTTCAGAAGTGCACCAGGAAATGTAAAAAGTCTTGAAATGGGTTCCCAGGATAAAATATATAGTAACCTTGATACAGATCGGAAAAAGGGTTGCATCAGGGATATTAATAACGCCTATACCCAGGATGGAGGACTTGCTGTTCTTTATGGTAACATTGCCATGGACGGATGCATTGTGAAGACTGCGGGTGTTGATCCTTCCCTTTTTTATTTCCGTGGTGAAGCAAGGATATATGAGTCACAAGAGGAAGCTTGCAGTGGTATTTTAAACGGTGAAGTTAATGCTGGTGATGCCGTTGTGATAAGGTATGAAGGACCAAAAGGGGGACCAGGGATGCAGGAAATGCTCTATCCGACTTCGTACATTAAGTCGCAGAATTTAGATAAGAAGTGTGCCCTGATAACAGACGGCAGGTTCTCTGGCGGAACATCCGGTCTTTCCATTGGCCATATATCTCCTGAAGCTGCTGCTGGCGGGGAACTTTCACTGGTTCGAAATAATGATGTAATAGAAATTAACATAGAACAAAGAATAATAAACGTTAAACTAACTGACGAAGAAATTTCAGAGAGATTGAATAATGAAGAAAAAAAGGGCACTATGGCATTTAAACCCAAAAATCGTGATCGTCAAATTTCTACTGCTTTAAAAGCTTATGCACAAATGGTTACTTCGGCAAATAAGGGTGCTGTCAGAGAAATATAACGATTTGATCCATCAATTAATAACCACTGTACAAAAACAGGATAACATGGCAACGACAAGAAAAAAAGAAAAGATCACCGGGGCAAAGGTACTGCTCTATTCCCTCCTTGAGGAAGAAGTAGAAACCATTTTTGGTTACCCGGGAGGCGCTATTATGCCAATTTATGATGAATTATATGATCTTGAAGACAAACTGAATCATATACTGACGCGCCATGAGCAAGGTGCAGCACATGCGGCTCAGGCATATGCAATGGTTACAGGTAAAACAGGTGTATGTTTTGCTACTTCCGGACCAGGAGCAACAAACCTGGTAACTGGTATTGCCAATGCTTTTCTTGATTCTGTTCCTGTAGTTTTCATAACTGCTCAGGTAACCTCAAACCTGATAGGATCAGATGCTTTCCAGGAAACTGATATTCTTGGAATATCAATGCCGGTTACCAAATGGAATTACCAGATCAAACAAGCTGAAGAGATCCCTGAAATTATTTCGAAAGCCTTTTACATTGCAGGTTCTGGCAGACCCGGTCCGGTTGTAATCGATATTACCAAGGATGCTCAAATGCAAACATCAACTTTCAACTATCAGAAATGTACCAGTCTCAGAAGCTATAATCCAAATATTCCCCTGAACCCTGCTGATATTAAATCAGCAGCAATTCTTATCAATCATGCCAGAAAACCATTGATCCTGGCAGGCCATGGTATTCTGTTATCAAAAGCCGAGAAAGAGTTAATGACCTTCGTGGAAAAAACAGGTATTCCTGTGGCGTCAACTCTATTGGGGTTATCTGCATTTCCTGTCAAACATCCACTATATGCCGGATTACTGGGGATGCATGGTAACTATGGCCCTAATGTTAAAACAAATGAAGCTGATTTGCTGATTGCCATTGGAATGCGGTTCGATGACAGGGTCACGGGAGACCTCAAAAGATATGCGACAAAAGCCAATATTATCCATATCGAAATTGACAGATCTGAATTAAATAAAAATGTAGAAGTCGATATTGAAATACACGGTGATGCCAAAGAAGCTCTAAAAGCACTTTTTGATCAAGTGAAAGTTAACTCCTATCCCGAGTGGCTTTCTGAATTCAAGTCATGTAATAAAACTGAAAACGATAAAGTTATAAAACAGGAATGTTATCCATCCCGGGGAGAAATAAAAATGGGTGAAATAGTAAGTCATATTTCTGAAAAAACACAGGGAGAAGCCATTATTATAACTGATGTAGGCCAACATCAGATGGCAACTGCAAGATATTATAAGTTTAAAAATCCTAACAGCCTGATTACTTCCGGTGGATTGGGAACAATGGGTTTCGGATTACCGGCTGCTATAGGTGCAAAAGTTGGTAAACCCGATGTTCCGGTTATTGCGTTTATTGGAGATGGAGGTTTCCAAATGACAATACAGGAGCTTGGAACTATCCTCCAATATAAACTTCCAGTGAAGATAATCATTCTGAACAATAATTTTTTAGGTATGGTCCGGCAATGGCAGGATATGTTTTTTGATAAAAGGTATGCATCAACTAAACTTGTTAATCCTGATTTCGTCAAAATTGCAGAAGGTTTTAACATAAGTGCAAAGCGGGTTAAAGAACGGAAAACCCTTGAGGTTTCTATTGATGAAATGCTTTCCTGCGAAAAGCCCTACCTGCTTGAGATAATGGTAGAAAAAGAAGGAAATATTTTCCCTATGATAGAACCAGGTTCGTCAGTTTCTGAAATTAAAATTTGTTAAACTTTAATGAGGAAATGATAAAATGAGTAAATGCGAAAATGAGAAGAGGGGGCACTTTAGGCACTTCTTCATTTAGGCACTGAATAGTTACCTAATATTTAATACAATGAAAAAAGAGTTTACTATCTCACTATTTACCGAACATCATATTGGTATTCTTAACCAGGTTACTATAATCTTTACAAGAAGACAAATCAACATCGAAAGTATAGCTGCCTCAGAATCTGCTGTTAAGGGTATTCATAAATTAACCATTGTGGTTAATACAACAGAAGATCTGATTGATAAAGTACAACGACAACTGGAAAAACTAATTGATGTTCTGAAAGTTTTTGTACACGTAAACGATGAAATTATTTATCAGGAAATAGCCTTGTATAAAGTACGAACAACTGAGTTAATGAAAAGTAACAAGATTGAATTTATAGTTCGTTCATCAAATGCCCGGTTCCTTGAAATTACACCGGAATATGTGGTTATTGAAAAAACAGGTCACAAACAGGATACCACTGATCTGCTGAATAAACTTTACCCTTATGGGGTTTTACAATTTGTCCGGTCAGGAAGGATAGCTATTACAAAACAAACAAAAGAGCTGATCGCGTATCTCAAAGAGATGGATGAGGCAAATAATCAGTCGGCAAAAAAGCAAATAACAACTAATTAATTGAACCGAGTATAAATATTTTCAGATAGAATAAATAAAATTACTATTAGATAATTATTAACATTTATTAAAAAATTATGGCAAAAATTAATTTTGGAGGAGTAGAAGAAAATGTGGTAACAAGGGACGAATTCCCTTTATCCAAAGCAATTGACGTTTTAAAAGATGAAACCATTGCGGTTATCGGATATGGCGTTCAGGGACCAGCTCAGTCACTTAATATGAAAGATAATGGATTCAATGTAATTATTGGGCAATCATATGATTTTAAGCATGACTGGGACAGGGCTGTTAAAGATGGTTGGGTGCCTGGAGAAACTTTATTTCCTATTGGGGAAGCTACTCGAAAGGCAACCATTATTCAATATCTTGTATCTGATGCCGCTCAGCGAATAGTTTGGCCCTTCTTAAAGAAATGTTTAAACAAAGGTGATGCTCTCTATTTCTCGCATGGGTTTTCAATAACCTATATGGATCAAACAGGAGTTATTCCTCCCGATAATGTTGATGTTATCCTTGTGGCACCAAAAGGATCGGGACTAAGTGTACGTAGGAATTTCCTCGCCGGCAGTGGTATAAACTCCAGCTATGCAGTGTACCAGGATTTCACGGGACGGGCAGTTGACAGAACATTGGCAATAGGAATTGCTATAGGATCAGGTTATCTGTTTCCAACTACTTTTCAGAACGAGGTGTATAGCGATCTTACCGGGGAAAGAGGAGTTCTGATGGGTGCAATTGCAGGAATTATGGAAGCTCAGTATAAAGTACTGCGTGAAAATGGTCATAGTCCAAGCGAAGCTTTTAATGAAACTGTTGAAGAGTTGACACAAAGCTTAATAAGGCTGGTTGATGAGAATGGCATGGATTGGATGTATGCTAATTGCAGTGCAACAGCACAAAGAGGGGCATTAGACTGGAGGCATAAATTCCGTGAAGCAGTATTGCCGGTTTTTAATGATTTGTATGAAAGCGTGAAAACAGGAAATGAAACCAGAATTGTACTTGAAAGGACCGGAAGTGAAAACTATAAGAGTGAACTGGAGGCTGAATTGAAAGAAATGAGGGAGTCTGAAATGTGGCAGACCGGTGAACAGGTAAGGAAATTAAGATCAAATAGAAAATAGTAAATAACATGAGAAGCGCAGCGACGAACTTTTAATTAATAACATATTAAATACCAACTAAAATGGAAGATCAGATATTTATTTTCGACACAACCCTCAGAGATGGGGAACAGGTGCCTGGTTGTCAATTGAATACAGTCGAAAAAATTGAAGTTGCAAAAGCCCTGGAAACTCTTGGAGTAGACGTCATTGAGGCAGGATTCCCCGTTTCCAGTCCTGGTGATTTCCAATCGATAATAGAAATATCGAAAGCTGTTACACAACCAACTATTTGTGCCTTAACAAGAGCTTTAAAAAATGATATTGAAGTAGCTGCAGAGTCATTAAAGTTTGCGAAAAAACCACGTATTCATACCGGTATAGGCACCTCCTGGTTCCATATAACTCATAAACTGAATTCCAACCAGGAAGAGATAATTACTCGGGCTGTGGAAGCTGTGAAATATGCAAAGAAATTTGTTCACGATGTTGAATTCTTTGCTGAAGATGCAGGTCGTACAGAAAATGAATATCTGGCAAGGGTAATTGAAGCTGTGGTCAAGGCTGGTGCAACAGTGCTTAATATACCTGACACTACAGGATATTGCCTTCCTGAGGAATATGGAGCAAAAATAAAATTCCTTAAAGAAAATGTAAAAGGCATTCATAAGGCTGTTATTTCAACTCACTGTCACAACGACCTGGGATTAGCAACAGCCAATACGATTATTGGGGTTATGAACGGAGCCAGACAAGTGGAAGTAACTTTAAACGGAATTGGTGAAAGAGCGGGGAATACTTCACTGGAAGAAATTGCAATGATCATGAAGAGCCACTCTGATTTTCCTTTTAAAACAGGGATTAAGTTTAAAAAGATATATGCAACCAGCAGACTTGTTTCTACTCTCATGCGAATGCCGGTTCAAGCTAACAAAGCAATAGTCGGGAGGAATGCCTTTGCACATTCTTCCGGTATACACCAGGACGGCGTATTGAAAAAAAGGGAGAATTATGAAATAATCGATCCTACGGATATCGGTATTAAGGAATCTTCAATTATACTTACTGCAAGAAGCGGGAGGGCTGCTTTAAAACACCGGTTTGAAATACTTGGATATAGCTTCAGTAAAGAAAAATTGAATGAAATATATCACAAATTTCTTACTCTTGCTGATAAAAAGAAGGATATTAAAGATGATGATCTGAGAATACTTGCCGGAACAGCCACAATAGAGGAAAAACATATAAAGCTCGATCTGTTACAAGTAGTATGTGGAAAATCAGTCGTCCCTATGGCTACTGTAAGATTAAAAATAAACGATAAGATTGTTTCAGCCACTGCTTCAGGGAACGGACCGATAGATGCGGCTTTTTCTGCTGTCAAACAATTGATAAATCGCAAAGTACATCTTGAGGAATTCCTTATACAGGCAATAACAAGAGGGAGTGATGACCTGGGCAAGGTGCATGTTCAGATAGAAAACCGAGGTAAGCTCTACTATGGGTTTTCTGCTAATACCGATATAATAACAGCATCAGTCGAAGCATTTGTTGATGCAATTTCTAAATGCTATGATTTTACAGTTAATGGAATGAAAAATAAAAACTTGAATGAAATTTGGAAGTGAAAACACTATTTGATAAAATCTGGGATGCACATGTAGTATCTTCTGTTGAAAATGGTCCAGATGTTTTGTACATCGACCGCCACTTAATTCATGAGGTAACAAGCCCTCAGGCCTTTGCCGGTCTCAGGAAAAGGAATCTTCCGGTTTTTAGGCCCGAAAAGATCCTTGCTACCGCAGATCATAATATCCCTACAGAAAATCAACACCTGCCCATTTGTGATGAACTGTCAAAACAGCAAATCGAAAAACTAAGTGAAAATTGCAGGGAGCATAATATAACTTTGTATGGTATTAATCACCCAAATAACGGGATAATTCACGTCATCGGGCCAGAGTTGGGACTCACTCAGCCCGGTATAACTATAGTTTGTGGTGATAGTCATACCTCAACTCATGGTGCTTTTGGCTGTATAGCTTTTGGGATTGGTACCAGTGAAGTTGAAATGGTTATGGCAAGCCAGTGTATTCTTCAACCCAAACCGAAAAAAATGCGGATTTCTATCGAAGGGATACTGAATAAAGGTGTTTCTTCAAAAGATATTATCCTCTATATCATTTCAAAAATATCGGTTAGTGGAGCTACAGGCTATTTTATTGAATATGCCGGATCTACTATTCGAAATCTGAGTATGGAAGGCAGGATGACTATTTGTAACATGAGCATTGAGATGGGTGCACGTGGTGGTATGATCGCCCCGGATAAAACTACTTTTGAATATTTAAAAGGTCGTGAGTTTGCACCAAAAGGAGAAGATTTTAACAAATTAGTTAACCGGTGGGAAACGCTTTACACTGATGAAAACGCTCACTTCGATAAGGTATTGTTTTTCAAGGCAGAAGATATTGAACCGATGATCACCTATGGAACAAATCCGGGAATGGGAATGAAAATAACAGATAAAATCCCTTTTATTGAGGATATTGAAGAAAACAACAGAGAATCTTTTAAAAAATCAATGGAATACATGAATTTCAGCCCCGGGTCATCACTGATTGACCACCCCATTGATTATGTGTTTGTTGGCAGCTGTACAAATGGCCGGATTGAAGACCTTCGTATTTTCACTTCGTTCGTAAAAGGCAAACAAAAAGCTAATAATATCACTGCATGGATCGTTCCCGGTTCCAAACAGGTTGAAAAGCAGACTAAAGCCGAAGGACTGGATGACATACTTCATAAAG
>JAUVHQ010000199.1 GCA_030593185.1 Bacteroidota bacterium | reverse complement strand
TAAATGCTTAAATGATTGCTTTTGCCTGTTTTTTGCCAACTGCCAACTGCCAACTGCTTATTGCTAAATACCAACTGCTTATTGTGAAATACCAACTACTCAGATGTCCTTAAGCAAAATCTTCATCAATTGTCTTGCGGCTTCTTTTCCTCTTTTATTAATAATATCGCGTGGTGTATTATCGCCAACTTCATATGTGATAGATTCAGCGTTTATTTCATTGAAGAACCAGTTTTTGGAAGTTTGTGAGGTTATCCCTGTGGGTTCAGGATTAAAAGAATTATCCGGGAAAAGCTGATTTATCGAATTCACTAATTTTAATGTAATTATTTCTTTATCAGAATTAACATTTTTCTCTGAATAATAAAAAATATCTTCCTGCGTGGAGTGAAAATCAATCCCGAAACAAACTCTTGCATTTTGTTTCTTGATTTTCTCAAGTATATATTTCCTGAAAGCAAATGTTTCAGGTTGATGAAAATGCCGCCAGTCACGGTTCAGGTCAATTCCTCCGGCATTATGCCGCCAAAAACCGTTATCAACACCATCAGGGTTCATCATAGGTACAACAATTGTTTCATACTTTTTCCTGAATTTTCTTGCGAGACGAGTGTTTTCAGAAATAGATTCAACAAAAGCTATCATTTCCTTATAGCCTGTTATCTCGGGTGGATGTTGCCTGCTAAGAATTATGATCAGGTTCTTCCCATCTGATTCGGAAATGGATAATCCGTAAAGCGGTTTTTCCAGTGTGCTGTGACCAATTATATGTCTGCTTATAAATTGTTTTCTTGCCATTTTGTCTACCCATTGTTTACATTCATCAGAAGTAATATTCTCCTGGGCAGATATCCTGATAGTATCATGCTTCAGATGGATCCTGAACAGTACTGAAGTATCGCCGGGTTCTGAAAAATAATCAGAGGAATCAACAGGGATCCAATGTTTACTGTCACTGCTTAGTTTAGGGTAATATCTGTGTCTACCGTGTTTATAACAGAGTTTAAGATATATGGTTTGCTCAGTTTCTGACCACATACGAAAAGCATACCAGGGACTCATATTAACAGGATGATTTTCGGGGAGGATTTGTACTTGTAATGTACTGTCATTAATCATGAACATGTCGTTCAGCCTGGCACCGGGAAACATATTATCTGCACTAATACCTGTCTCAGGGAACCGGAATATTTGTTTCACCTGGTATTCGATCGGCTTTGACCTGGTATCAACCAAATCGGAAGAGTCAACAATGGCAGGCCATGGAATATTAACCGGTTGACTATAAGAGAACAAAAAACTGAAATTTAAAAGGGAAATAGTTATTATTTTAATGGAATTCATTTTTTAAGTGTTAAGAGTGAATGATGGTTTATTTTTTTAGTTTAGAATGCAAAAGTAATAAAGTAGGATAAAATGAGATTCAGGCATAAAGTTAAAATTTTCACCTTTTTTTTGTAGTTATAACTATTTATTTTATATTTGACCATTTGGTTAAAACAAATGATTTAATTATATAGTTTAACTTTATGGAAAACCATAAAAATAATACGCAGCTCCAGGGAACTGAAAAACTGATCATGGAGGCGGCAAAAAAGATCTTTGGCAGGAAAGGTTTAGATGGTGCAAGAATGCAGGAAATCGCTGATGAAGCCGGCATAAACAAAGCCTTGGTGCATTATTATTTCAGATCAAAGGATAAGCTTTTTGAGGCTGTTATCAATGAAACTTTTCTTTCGTTTTTTCCAATGGTAATGTCTCTGATGTCAAATCCTTCTATTTCCCTGTTTCAGAAAATTGAAAGATTTGTGGATTTATACATTTCATTAATTCAGGAAAATCCTCATATACCTGGTTTTATGGCTCAGGAATTAAGCAGGGGAGGGGCCGACAGAGTTCTTGATATGTTTAAGGATTCGGGAATAAAACCTGAAGTTTTCTTTCAACAGATTGAACAGGAGATCAAGACCGGAACAATTGTTCCGGTCAGCCCGGTTCATTTAATTGTAAATATGATATCCATGTGTATTTTCCCGTTCCTTGCAAGACCGCTAATTTCTGGATTTTTAATAAGGGACAGGATAGATTATGATGAATTTCTCGAGGAACGAAAGAAGGAACTCCCCAAATTCATTATTAATTCAATAAAAAAGAAATGAAAGCAAATGAACTAAAATATACTAAAATGAAGCAACTAATATCAGTTTTTTTGCTACTCATTTCTATTACAGGATTTTCACAAAACCCACTGGTTTTAGAATTGTCAGAATGTATTGAGAAAGCATTGAGCAACCACCCAAAGTACCGGGATAGTGTTTATATAACTGAAATAAGCAGATTGAAGATGCAAAATGTCCGAACAGGCTTTTATCCGCGGGTTGATATGAATGCTAAAGCTCAGTATTTGTCTGATGTGATAGATATTGGAGTGAAATCAACTATTCCTGGCCTGGAATTCCCGTCACCACAGAATGATCAGTACAATTTAACTCTTGATGTAAGTCAGGTTATTTATGACGGTGGTATTATCAGTTCTCAGGAAGATTTGGCACAACTTTCCGGAATGGTAGATAATCAGCAGCTTAAAGTAGAGTTATATCAAATAAGAGAAAGGGTTAATGCTTTGTTTTTTAATGTGCTCTTCCTTCAACAAAAATCAGAGTTGATCAAATCAGTAGCAGGTAAACTATTGGAAAAAAGAAAAGAAATTTGTTCAGCCGTTGATAACGGTCTCCTCACTCAATCAGATCTTTACCTGCTGGATGCTGAAATACTTAAATTAAACCAACAATTTTCTGAAGTGAGCTTTAGTGTATCATCCGGAATTCAGGTGCTTGAAATGTATATGGATACCCTTTTACCTGGAAACATATTGCTAAGTAAACCTAAGCTTGAAGTGAATTATTCCGGTTTGGTAAAGAGACCTGAATATCCATTGTTCGACTATCAGTTAAAACAACTATCGATTAATGATAATCTATTGGAGGCTTCAAAAAGGCCTAAAGTTAGTGGCTTTGGTCAGGTAGGTTATGGGAGACCGGGATTAAACTATATGAATGATAAGTTCGACTCATTCTATATTGTTGGAGCAAGATTTACATGGAATATATGGGATTGGAATAAGACCAATAGGGAAAGAGAACAGATTGCACTGAAGAAGAACCTTGTTTCATCACAGAAAAAAACCTTTGATGAAAACCTTTATATTTTACTATCCCGCGTAAGGAAAGAAATTCAGAAATGGCAGGTTATGATTGAACGTGATTTGGATATAATTGAACTTACTTCAAAAGTTGTGAAAGCTTCGGAATCACGATTAAAAAACGGAGTAATAACTACTGCTGATTATATTAATGATCTCCACCGTCAAATTCAGGCAAAAATAGATATGGAACTTCATGAAATAAGACTTATTGAATCGAAAACTAAATATATGACATTAAAAGGATGGTAATGAAGAAGGCTAAGGCTAAGGCTAAGGAAGATAAAATGGGAAAAAACTAAAAAACTTATAACTAATCAGTCGGCAGCCCACAGTCCACAGTCGGCAAGAAAGAAAAAGAACAATTAAACAATTATAACACAATGGCAACTGAATTTGGAAACTTAACTGTATATATGTACTAAAAGTATAAATAACCCGGTCTTCAAATTGCCGACTGCCGACTGAAGATTGCAGACTAAAAAACTAAAGTATAAATTAGCTATTTTGGCATTCCAAACTCAAAGCATTGAATAGTTACAAAAACTTAAAATATGAAAAGAATAAAATTTAGAACTTATTTCTTATCAGGATTGTTAATCATTTCACTTTTCCTGACCATATCCTGTACACAGAATGAACAGGACGCTGATGCGTATGGCAACTTTGAGGCGCATGAGATTATTGTTCCATCTCAATCAACAGGCATTCTCAATAGTTTTACTCTTAATGAGGGCGACCTGGTGAAAAAGGGTGAGATGATCGGATTTGTAGATACTACCCGGTTAATCCTTCAGAAGAAACTGCTCTATGCGCAAATTAATACCATAAATACTAAGTATGCTGGTATTAGGGCCGAAATAAGTGTTATGAAGGCTGAGAAATCTAACCTGATACGTGAGAAAAAACGTTTTGAAAAACTCCTGGCAGATGGAGCTGCAACATCAAAACAAATGGATGATATAAATGGTAACCTCATGGTATTAAATAAGAAAATCGATGCTGTTAGATCTCAATTATTAAGCATATTAGCTGAAAAAAATGTAGTAACAGTAAATATTGATCTGGTTAATGATCAGATAGTTAAGAGCATCATACTGAACCCTGAATCAGGTACTGTACTGGAGAAATATCTTGAGCAATACGAGATTGTAGTTCCCGGGAAACCCCTTTATAAACTTGCCGATCTTAACAATATGATATTGAAAGCTTATATCAGCGAACCTCAATTATCAGAAGTTGAATTGCAACAAAAGGTAAATGTAATTATTGACGGGATCAATGGAGAAAAAATAAGGTTTGATGGAATTGTAAGCTGGATCTCATCTGAAGCTGAATTTACTCCAAAGATAATTCAAACCCGTGAAGAAAGAGTAAATCTTGTTTATGCAATAAAAGTAAGGGTTAAGAATGATGGCAGAATAAAAATAGGTATGCCGGGGGAGGTGATGTTTTTGGAGAGATGAGTTGAAGAAGTAAGCAGTAAGTAGTAAGAAGTTGCAAAACAACTTATAATAAGGCAAAAGATTAAAGTAAAAAGATAAAAGTGAATAGTTCAAGGTTCAAACCTTAACCCGAAACCCGTAACACGTAAC
>JAUVHQ010000384.1 GCA_030593185.1 Bacteroidota bacterium | reverse complement strand
ATCCAACACAGGGCCATCAACATAAAATCCATTTGGATTCGGCCTGTCAAGAATTAAGAATGGAATATCGAACCGGGCACATTCTTCCATCATATAGGTCATAGTTGAAAGATAGGTATAATGCCTGACTCCAACATCCTGAATATCAAACAACACAATATCCAGCCCCTCTATATCCTTTTTAGCAGGTTTACGGTGTTTGCCATATAGTGAAATTACAGTCAATCCTGTCTTCCCGTTTTTGTAATTATCCAGATGTTCACCCGCATCGGCAGTACCACGAAATCCATGCTCAGGACTGAAAATCCTTTTTATATTAATCCCCAGTGACAACAAGCTGTCCACAAGATGAGTCTCACCAATCATCGAAGTCTGATTAGCTACAACAGCAACCTTTTTCCCATTGAGCAAAGGAAGATATTCTCCTGTACGTGCAGCACCTGTAATAACCTGTCCTGTTAAAACACCCTTCCACATAACAGCAAAAAGTATTATTACAAATACTCTTATTAAAGAATTGCTTTTATTTCTCATTGAAAATATTTCGTGGTAAATAAAAGGAAAAAAATAGATAATCACTAATCATAAGTTAATTCGTTGATTTGTTAATTGGTTAATTTGTTAATTTGTTATTTATAAGCTATACCTTCATGTAATCCTTAGCCATGTACTTTACTCTATCTGCTCTTTTTTGCCAACTGCTAATTGCCGACTGTGGACTGTTGACTGCCAATTGCCGACTGTGGACTGCCGACTTTTTAGTACCTTTGTTTACCAAATTATTAAAGTGAACACTGAATTATTCATAGCAAGACGACTGGTTTCTGACCAAAAAGGTGATAACCGGATATCCAGACCGATTATTTTTATTGCCATCCTGGGAATTGCCCTTGGGTTAGCAGTAATGATACTTTCCACTGCAATTGTTACCGGATTCAAGAATGAGATAAGGGAAAAGATCATTGGTTTCGGGTCTCATATCCAAATACTTAACTACGACAGCAACATGTCATATGAAACTGTTCCGGTTTCCGGCAAACAAGAATTCATCAATGTTCTGAAAAATAAACCCGGGATAAAAAACATCCAGGTTTTCGCAACTAAAGCAGGAATTATTAAAACAGAGGAAGAAATACAGGGAGTTGTATTAAAAGGGATTGGAACCGATTTTGACTGGACTTTTTTCAGGAAAAATCTGACAGAAGGAGATGTTTTCCATGTATCTGATTCTGCCCGGACAAATAAAGTGTTGATATCAAAATATATTGCCGATCTCCTGGATCTTAAAACTGATGATTCATTTGTCATGTACTTTATTCAGGATCCCCCTCGCATGAGAAAATTCACTATATCGGGAATTTATAACACCAGTCTGGAGGAATTTGACAGGATATTTATGCTGGCTGATATCGGTCATATAAGGAAACTTAACGATTGGGATAATGATCAGGTAAGCGGGTTTGAAATTAGTATAGATGATTTCAATAATCTTGGTTATATGACATTTCTGGTAATGGAAACTGTAGGTGTGGACCTTGATGAGGAAGGATCACGCCTGAGTACTATAAATATTATTCAGAAATATCCTCAAATATTCGACTGGCTGAATTTGCAGGATACAAATGTTTGGATTATCCTGACACTGATGCTGCTGGTTGCCGGTTTCAATATGGTTTCCAGTCTGCTTATTCTTATACTTGAACGTACAAATATGATAGGGATACTCAAAGCCATTGGAAGTAATAACCTAAGCATCAGGAAAATATTTCTCTACCAATCTGCCTTTCTTATTTCTAAAGGACTGTTATGGGGAAATCTTATTGGTATCGGACTTGCAATACTTCAGCAAAAAACCGGTCTTATGAAACTTGATGAGGCTTCCTATTACCTGTCAACTGTGCCAATAAATCTTGATATTTCTTACATTTTAATGTTAAATATCGGCACCCTCATTCTTACCGTTCTGATGCTTATTATTCCATCCCACTTGGTGGCTAAAATTACTCCAGTTAAAGCAATACGGTTCGAT
>JAUVHQ010000057.1 GCA_030593185.1 Bacteroidota bacterium | reverse complement strand
AGCGGGTGAGAAACCCGCTCACCGATAGACTAAGGTTTCCTGATCAACGCTAATCGGATCAGGGTTAGTCGGGTCCTAAGGCGAAGCCGAACGGCGTAGCCGATGGATAACAGGTCAATATTCCTGTACTGGCATATATTGCGATGGGATGACGAAGGAGTGAAAGGTCTGCGTACTGACGGAATAGTACGTTGAAGGGTGTAGGTATATGGATAGGTTAATAGCTTGTCTGTGCTGAACCTGATAGTACCGTGAGTCTTCGGACAAGCGGATAGTGGACCTAAGCATACTTCCAAGAAAAACCTCTAAGCTTCAGGTAATTGCTACCCGTACCGCAAACCGACACAGGTAGTCAAGGAGAGAATCCTAAGGTGCTCGAGTGATTCATGGCTAAGGAACTAGGCAAAATCGACCTGTAACTTCGGGAGAAAGGTCGCCCCGAGCAATCGGGGCCGCAGTGAAATGGCCCAGGCGACTGTTTATCAAAAACACAAGGCTTTGCTAAATCGAAAGATGATGTATAAGGCCTGACGCCTGCCCGGTGCCGGAAGGTTAAGAGGGGGGGTTATCACGCTTCGGCGTGAGAAGCTCTGAATCGAAGCCCCGGTAAACGGCGGCCGTAACTATAACGGTCCTAAGGTAGCGAAATTCCTTGTCGGGTAAGTTCCGACCTGCACGAATGGCGTAACGATCTGGGCGCTGTCTCAGCCATGAGCTCGGTGAAATTGTAGTTCCGGTGAAGATGCCGGATACCCGCAACGGGACGGAAAGACCCCGTGAACCTTTACTATAGCTTAATATTGGTTTTGGATAAACGATGTGTAGGATAGGTGGGAGACTTTGAAGCGGCTTCGCCAGGAGTCGTGGAGTCACCCTTGAAATACCACCCTTTGTTTATCTGGAATCTAATCCCGCTTCGGCGGGAAACAGTGTTTGGTGGGTAGTTTGACTGGGGTGGTCGCCTCCAAAAAAGTAACGGAGGCTTCTAAAGGTACCCTCAGCATGTTTGGTAATCATGCGTAGAGTATAATGGCATAAGGGTGCTTGACTGTGAGACCTACAAGTCGAGCAGGTACGAAAGTAGAGCATAGTGATCCGGTGGTTCCGCATGGAAGGGCCATCGCTCAAAGGATAAAAGGTACTCCGGGGATAACAGGCTGATCGCTCCCAAGAGCTCAAATCGACGGAGCGGTTTGGCACCTCGATGTCGGCTCGTCACATCCTGGGGCTGGAGAAGGTCCCAAGGGTTGGGCTGTTCGCCCATTAAAGTGGCACGCGAGCTGGGTTCAGAACGTCGTGAGACAGTTCGGTCCCTATCTGTTGTGGGCGTTGGAGATTTGAGAGGACCTGACACTAGTACGAGAGGACCGTGTTGGACAGACCTCTGGTGTACCTGTTGTGGCGCCAGCCGCATCGCAGGGTAGCTATGTCTGGAAGAGATAAGTGCTGAAAGCATCTAAGCACGAAGCTCACCTCAAGATGAGATCTCCTTTAAGGGTCGTTAAAGACTATGACGTTGATAGGCTGTAGGTATAAAGGCAGTAATGTCAAAGCCGAGCAGTACTAATTACCCGTAAGCTTTTTTCTGACGATTGTTTCTAATTTCTTTCAGCATGTTTTTAAAATATTTATGATCTTGAGGTGATTATAGCAATGGGGATCCACCTCTTACCTTTCCGAACAGAGAAGTTAAGCCCATTAGCGCCGATGGTACTGCGAAAGTGGTAGAGTAGGTCATCGCCGACTTTTTTTACAAAACCCCGGTTTTTACCGGGGTTTTTTGTTTACTTGCATCGCCTGAAATCAATATTGATTATCCCTTTTTTACCTATCTTTGTTTTTTATGAAAAAAATTATTATCAGCTTCTGGATTCTCTCTCTTGGAGCAATAACTAATGCTTCACAATTTTTACCGGATACAGTTCCGGAAACTTTGCATGCATGGCAACTTGATGATGATTTTTACAGCATATCACCGTTTGACCTGGATACAGTATTGAAAAATTTTCAGGTATATAAACCTAATGATAAACTGAATCCACTACATTCTGGTATGGGAAACCTCGCCCTGGCATCACTGCCTGATAATTTTTGCAAACGAAATTATGATGATAAAACATTCTTTTTCAGGTATTATCTTCCTTTTATCCAATACCCAAATAAACAAACTTATATAAATACAAAAACCCCATTCACCGAGCTGAAATATACTACCGGTGGACAAAAAAAAGTCATTGAACAATCCCTGAGAATTTTGCATACTCAAAATATTAACGATAAATTAAATGCAGGAATTGATTATAAACTTTTCGGAAGTGAAGGACAATATGCTAACCAGAAATCATCTGTAAAAGCGTTAGCTTTATTTACAAGTTATATTTCAGATAAATACAGGTTGCACGCTGCTTTTAATATTAATAATATCCTGATAAATGAAAACGGTGGCATTATTAATGACGAGGACCTTGGGAATATGGAAACACTCGATATCCCAGTTAACCTCGGGACAATAAATTCTTCCGCATCATCTGTTAAAAACAAAACATTTATGTTGTCACATGGTTTTTTAATAGGTGGTGGAAAAAGTGATACCACCCGTGTAGTTGATTCAACCACCATGGAAATTGATAAACCCAAAGGACTTGGATTTAGAGGTAAATTATCACATGTAATGTTTTTCCAGAAGGATGCAAAAAAATATAAAGATGAAAGTCCTCTGTCAGGTTTCTACAGAGATATTTATTCCGACTCAACTAAAACAATTGATTCTTTGTATGCCAGAACATTTTCAAATATATTAAGATTTGACTTTCAAAGCGATCCGGACAGGAAATTTGCATTTGGTGGAGGTGTAGCTGCTGAAATTGAAATGGATAAATATAGCAACTTGCTGCCGGGAGACACTATTTACCACGAGGATGATTATTCGAATAAAAGCCTGTCAGGGTATATTTTCAATGACCTGGGGGAAAAGTTTAATTGGAAAGTAAAAGCCAGAAATTACTATTCCGGATACAAAGCAGGAGATTTTTTGCTTGACGGATCAATTAATAAATCATTCTCTGCAAAAAAAGGATTATCCACACTTGTTCTTGCCGGTAAGTTCGAAAGTAGAAGACCTGCCTACTGGATGAATTTTTATCATTCAAATAATTTTGTCTGGGAAAATGATTTTGATAATGTTATTGAAACAAAAATATCAGCAAGATACTCACATCCGGAAAGATTTCTTGACGCCTCTTTTAATTATGTACTTATCGATGATTATCTCTATTTTGACACATTGGCCTATCCTGCACAAATAAACGGGTTAGCTTCAATACTCTCATTATATCTTGGTAAAGAATTCCATCTGGGAAAATTTCATTTCCTGAATAAAGTGCTTTTTCAGCAAACTGATCATCAGGATCAAATACCTTTACCGCTTATCAGCGTCTACAATTCAACCTATTTTGAGCATGATTTCTTTTTCAAAATAACCGGCGGACACCTGCTTGTTCAATTAGGATTTGACGTTTACTACAATACCCCTTACAATGCAATGGCTTATATGCCATCAACCGGACAATTCTATATTCAAGACCAAAAAGAATTGGGTAATTACCCTTATATTAATGCCTTTCTGAATTTTAAATTGAAGCGTACACGCTTCTTTTTTATGTTCGATCACGTAAACTCTGGCTTTACAGGGAACAATTATTTCTCCGTGCTCCATTATCCTCTAATTCAGCGGACTTTTAAGTTTGGTCTTTCCTGGACTTTTTATGATTAGAGAACATAGTTTCATAAATTGATAAAAAAAACCTTAATTTTCAGGTTTCATAAATAATTAGTTAATAGTCGGCAGTCCACAGTCCACAGTCGGCAAGAAAGCAAATAACAATCAAACAATTATAATACAATAATAAATGTAAAAAATAACAAATGACAAGCACCAAAATACAAATAAATCTCAATGATCCAAATCACAATATTCAAAGCTGTTTCGGTCATTTGGTAATTGATATTTGTAATTTATTTATTCACAAAATAATTAATTTTAAAAGGTGTTTCCCGAAAAAAACGGGGCAGGCTATGAGGTCACTTCGTTCAGTTGTAATTTGTTTTTTGTTATTTGCCTGCCCCGTAAGGAAGTATGACTGTACGGGGGTGCTTTAATTCAAAATTTGTTTGACTTTATGGGCTGACATTATATAGTCCGGTCTTCTGATTGCCGACTGACGACTGAAGATTGCCGACTTAAAAATGCAAAGTATAATGAGGTTAGCCATTTTAGGCATTCCAAACTTAAGACACTAAATAGTTACAATAAAATATATATGAACCGATTCATTTATTTCTTTCTGATGTCTATATTATTTCTTGCTTCATGTGGGATCAAGAGATCAGATAAATTAAATGAGAAAGGATCCTATGTTGCGGATCTTGATGCTATCAGGGAAAAAGGGAAGATTGTAGCTGTTGTCGATTATAATTCTACAAATTATTTTATTTACCGTGGAGAACCCATGGGTTACCAGTTTGATATGTTGAAAGAGTTTGCTACTCACCTGGGCATTTATCTGGATATTCTCGTGGAGAACGATCTTGAAAAATCATTTGAATTATTAAGCTCCGGGAGTTGTGATCTGATTGCTCTTAACCTTACAGTTACTCAAAAAAGGAAGCAGTTAGTGAATTTTTCAATTCCTATTTCTCAAACCAGACAGGTACTGGTGCAAAGGAAACCTGAAGATTGGCGGAAGATTCCATTGCATGAATTTGAAAAACGGATGATCAGAAATCAGCTTGACCTTGCCGGAAAAACAATATATGTTCAGAGAAACAGCTCATTTTCCCAAAGGTTATATAACCTGGCAGAAGAAATTGGTGACACAATATATATAATTGAAGTAAAAGAAGAGGCTGAACAATTGGTTAAACTGGTTGCACAGGGAGAGATTGATTATACTGTATGTGATGAAAATGTAGCCAGGGTAAACCGGACATACTATCCGATGCTTGATATTGAAACAGCTGTCAGTTTCCCTCAGAATCTGGCATGGGCTGTCAGAAAAGAGGGATCGGACCGTTTACTTGCAAACCTGAATCAGTGGTTAAGGGATTACAGGTATACCGCTGGCTTTAATATGATATATAATAAGTATTTTAAAAATCAAAAATCAAAACAAATAATCGAAAGTGATTTTTATGTATTAAATAGTGGCAAGGTATCTCCCTGGGATGATTATTTAAGAGAATTCAGTGACACACTTGGTTGGGATTGGCTCCTTCTTGCATCAATGATCTATCAGGAATCACGTTTTGTCCCTGATGCTCATTCATGGGCAGGTGCATTTGGATTGATGCAGCTTATGCCTAATACTGCTAAACAATACGGTATAAATCGTAATTCTACACCACTAGAAAATATTGAGGCAGGTGTTAGATTTATTCAATGGCTTGGGGAGGTTTTTGAAGATAAAGTAAGTGATGAGGATGAAAAAACGAAATTTATACTGGGTGCGTATAATGTAGGTTTGGGTCATATTCTTGATGCAAGGCGGCTGGCACGGAAACATAATCAGGATCCTGACAATTGGGATATTATTGCTGAAAAGCTTATTTTGAAATCAAACCCTGAATATTACCATGATCCGGTGGTTAGATATGGTTATTGCCGTGGTGAAGAGCCGGTAAATTATGTAAGAGAAATACTTGACAGGTATGAGCATTATAAAAATATTATTTATAACGATCAGGTATTATCTGAGAGGTAATTTCCGGATATTCACATAAGATCATTGCTGTAGCTCCCCATATTATCTCACCTTTATAATTATAGCAAGGCACTTCTTTTCCAGATGATTAATTATATAGGGTTTTGGTACCTGTTAACTTTACTTTCGGAATTTCTTTACAAAACTTTCAACTTCCGGCACTCCACCCTGGTAAACAAGGTAACCGTTATAGGGTTCACGTTCGGTTATTTCGTCGTTTATTGGTGATAGCATTATCCTTTTTACTTCAACCGGATCTTCAGTTTGACCTAAAGCCCAGCCCAGCTTAATAAAAGCCACTTCAGGAAGCATATTCCCCGCAGGGATTACACCTTTAGCCATCATATCCCGTCCTGTATCATAAACAAACATATGTACATAACCCCAGATAGTTTGCAAAGTCATATAAATTGAAACACCTTTTTTGGCTGCTCTTTCAATAGAAGGATAAAGTTCTTTATTCACGTGTCCAAGTCCGGTACCTACAATCACAATTCCTTTATAACCTGTATCTACCAGAGAATTAAAAATTTCTGGTTTCATGTTTGGATAGTAATAAAGCATTGTAACTTTTTCATTAAAGTACGGAAAGATCTTTACATTCCTGTCTTTCCTGCGTGGATTATAGTTTTCTTTAATAGGTTTAACCTCATCCCGTTTTACTGTTGCGACAGGAATATCACCAATAGTTCTGAAAGTGGAACGATATGAACTATGCATTTTTCTAACCCTGGTACCACGGTGAAGGAATCCGTATTCATCCGAGGTGGGTCCGAACATACAGACTAAAGTTTCAGCAATGTCGCCATGACCGGCTGCATAAACAGCGTGCATTAGATTAAGTGCGGCATCTGACGAAGGACGGTCGGAAGAGCGTTGAGACCCAACCAGAATAATAGGAATGGGCGAGTCTTGTATCATGAAAGATAATGCTGCTGCAGTATGATGAAGAGTATCGGTACCATGACCTATGATAATCCCGTCGATACCATTACTGATTTCCTTTCTAATGGCTTTGGCAAGTGTAATGTATTGAGCCGGGCCCATATTTTCGCTGAAAACTGCAAAAAGTTTTTCAGTTGTTAGATTACAAATATCAGCAAGTTCAGGTACTGCTCCGTATAGTTCGCCCGGCGAGAATGCAGGAATGACAGCCCCGGTACGATAATCAAGACGGGAAGCAATGGTGCCGCCTGTGCCGAATAATTTTACATTGGGTAGATGGTCGGAGTAAGGAAATTCTTTTTCGGGAATTTTGTAGTTAGCTTTTTGAAAGCCGGTCTCTTTCATCATTTTGATAGTGTCAATATCAATTCCAATATTATATCCGGTAGATATTTTAAGTACAATATGCCTGTCATCATCATTTTCTGAGCGGGGCAGAACAGTTCCCGTAAATTTACCACGGGTTGTTTCAATTGCTGTCAGTCCCCAAACTCTGACATTAAACTTTCTTAAAACCCCGAGAGCTTTACCTTTATATCCCTGAAAAATATCTTCAGCCATTGTTTGTTATTTTACGTTTCATCTGTTTTCTCACCTCATTTCCTCATCACTCTTCCTCTTTCTTTTTCCTCCTTACTCACCCACTCCCCTTACTTAACTACTCACCTGTTCATTCTTCCCTTTTGCCTTCTGCCTTTTGCCTTTTGCCTTCTTTTCCTAATCCTTATCATGATTATTTTGTACAATTTTTTCTATTTCTTCACTAAGCTTTTTCATTTCAACATTCCCGATTGCTTGTTTGTGTATCTGCCCCATTAACCAGTTTGCCGTGTTTTTGTTGTTATCAGAAAATTTTATTTCTTTGAATTTTTCGTAAAGAAAATCAATAGGTGCAAGCAATTCATCCATCGATTTTTTTCTGAAATTGATAATGATCAACACTGAGTTGAACTCCATATCCGGATGTTCATATATTACAGGAAGCATCCTTTTTGCAATTGAAGGTTGAAGTTTTTCATTGTGAATAAACTTAAATAAGCCGTAAATTTTATTGTAACTAAAATTTTTGTGCTGAGGGATTTTCCCCTCAATATTCTTGAATGCATGACCCCAAAAGACACCCAGAAACTTAGGATTGAAACCAAATTTCAGGTTAATTTGCTCGATCATTGATACAAGATTTTTACTCAAAAGGTAATGATAAGTATCTGACGGGATTCCCCATTCCTTCATTTGCCTGAACCTTTCAGCAACTTTTTGAGGTAAATTTTCCTGAAGGGATTCGATATAATCTGCTTCAAGGGGAATGGGAGCTGAATCAGTATCGGGGTACATGCGGTTGGCACCTGGAAGTACTCTTTTAAATATAGTTGTGCCGTCAGGGTTTGATTTTCTTGTTTCATTTGGCACCCCCTCAAATGCCATCTGACATCGTTCCTCAACTGTTTCAAAAGCGGTATGGATATCCTCTTTTGGTCCCCATAATACAATCAGTGCATCATCTTTTTTTAGTTCAATAATTCCGGAAATTATTTTCAGATCTTTGTTATTAATACGATCTTCAAGCATTTCGGTGTGGATCATATTTGGTTTTTCAATGCAGGCGATAACTTTCAGCCTGTCAGTTATTTCATCTGCAAATATTTTTCCCGGCTGTGTAAAATGAGACAGAATACCTTTAAAAGAAGGAAGGTTAACAGCATATATTTCAAAATTATCATTGTATGCTTTTTGTATATGTTCATCCTCCAGACCCAGGTCACGAGGATCAACTTTTTCTGATCTGATTTTCCATTTTTTCCCGTTTGTAACTCTCTCTTTCAGAAGTTCCCGGATATGCAGAAGGGAAAATTGTCTGAATGCTTCGTTATGAGAAAGTTCAGGTATCAATTTGTTGTGTGAAACACCTTTAATTTCAACCCTGGTTCCTCCGCGGCAGCTAACATTAACATCTTCACGTCCTGATCCGATACCTATACGCACTTTCCCTGTGCTACGATTCAGGAACCTGATATATTCAGCAGCTTCCCTTAGCTCATCAGGAGTTTCCATATCAGGATATGTAACGGTTTCGATCAATGGTATTCCCAGTCTGTCTGTCTTAAAAACGCGGGTATGCCTGATATCCGATACCTCCCGGCAGGAATCCTCCTCAATACTTAACTGGAGAAGTCTGACTTTCTTGTTTTTTAGTTGAATTTCACCTTCAACTCCAAGGATAGCTGTTCGCTGGAATCCGGTTGGGATACTGCCGTCAAGATATTGTTTCCGTGTTATATGAACCTCACCGACTATGTTCAGTCCGGATAAAAGTGATACTTCAAGTGCGATCTCAAGCGCTTCTTTATTTATGGGGAAAGGAGGAGTGTCATCTATATCATATGTACAGGCGGTCTGGTTATTAATCCGGTATATGATCTGCTTCCGGGTTTTATATTCCATCAGGGCTGTGCCATCGTATTCTCCTAGTTCGCTCAGGGTGGGCCTCATATGACGGATGATCTCGGCATTGTAATCATCATGTTCGTGATATATGCCTGCAGGACAGTGACAAAACAACTTCTTTTTTGTTTTCAGTTGTTGATGAATTTCTAAACCTGACTTGAAGCCTATTCTTTTATAATCGTCCGGAGTTGCTTTCTTACGAGTCACATAGCCAATCTCCGACCGGGTTTTTTCGTAGTTCTTTTTAGGACTGAATCTTTTTTTCACCTGTGGATCAGTTGATAAATTTATGAAAAATACGAATTAAATACCTGCTAATCAATTATATGTGACTCAAGATTTAATTCCTGTGATTCCCCAAAATTAAACTTGTTTTGCGTGATAACAAAGAAAGCTGGTGAAAAACATATGGAAGAGCGAAGAGCAGAGAGCAAAGAGCGAAGAAGAAGAAGAAATCATTAAGTAGTCATTAGGTGGTCATTGAAGAAGTTTACACCGTGAAATGCGACGCCTGCCGTGCCTGCCCCGTATGGAAGAATGACTGTATCGGGGAGAAATTTGAGACACTAAAATATTTCATCAGGGAAGGAGCATATTTCATTGGGGTCATACAATGGTCATACAATTGTTATATGATTGTTGTTAAAGAAGTCACTAAGTGGTTATTAAGATAAAATAATCACGTGATTAAAGCAGTGATTAATCACGTGATTAATAACGTAATTAATTCGTCTAATAAAAGGCTTGGCAGCAATGCTGCGCTTCATGTTTTTTGTGATAGGACACCGAAAAAGAAAAGTAAATAGTAAGAAATAGGTAGTAAGGAGGAGAAGAGATGAGCGGTGAGAGGTGAGTTGTGAGCAAAGAGCGAAGAGCAAAGAGTTCCATGCATGTATAGTAAACATATAACTTTTAACTCTTTAGAAGGATGAAGTAATGAAGAACTAGCGTAAGGGTTTGTGATTATTTTTTTAGCAAATCTTAATCGAATCGTATTGCTTTAACGGGAGTAATTTTAGCCACTAAGTGGGATGGAATAATAAGCATCAGAACGGTAAGAATGAGGGTGCCGGTATTTAGCATTAAAATGTAAGAAATATCAAGATTTATTGGTACAGTTGACAGGTAGTAGGAAGCCTCATCAAGTTTCATAAG
>JAUVHQ010000331.1 GCA_030593185.1 Bacteroidota bacterium | reverse complement strand
TGGAAAGAACATTATATAATGGATTATTATCCGGAGTTTCTCTGTCGGGCGACCGCTTTTTTTATGATAATCCGCTTGCATCTGATGGAACACACCAACGCGAACCCTGGTTCGGTTGTGCCTGTTGCCCGGGAAATATTACCCGTTTTATGGCTTCGGTGCCGGGATACCTGTATGCATCGAATGATAATACGATTTTTGTTAATCTTTTTGCCCAAAGTAAAGCAGAAATACTTCTGGCAGAAAACAGTGTAACCCTTATCCAGGAAACAAATTACCCATGGAAAGGACATGTCCGTATCGTTGTTAATCCCCGGGAAACAAGTCATTTTACTCTCAAAATCCGCATCCCCGGCTGGTCTGCTGATAAGCCTGTCCCTTCTGATCTTTATAATTATATCGGGGATGAAATCTTTTCCCGGAATATTAAGCTAAACGGACATCTTATTAATCCCCCAATTTCTGATGGTTATGCTGTAATTGAACAACAATGGAATAAATATGATACAGTCGATCTCTATCTACCCATGCCCGTGAAAAGAATACAGGCAAATCCCAGAGTTCAGAAAGATATGAACCGCGTTGCACTACAACGAGGTCCCCTGGTATATTGCCTTGAAGGAAATGATCATCCCGGGAAAATGGTTCATAACCTTTATCTTGATAAGGATCCGGTATTCAATACCGAGTTTCTCACTGACTCACTGAACGGTGTTGTTGTAATAAAAACAAAAGGATCGGGTCTGTTCCGTTCTTCCTCCGGTTCAAAGATCAAAAAGAAAGAGATACTCATCACTGCAATTCCATACTATGCATGGAATAACCGGGGTGTTAATGAAATGACTGTCTGGATTCCTGTTAATGAAAAGACCGCGAGGATCCAACCTGAAAAAACACTGGCATTTTTAAGTAACCCATCTTCCTCAACCAGTTGGACTCCCGGGTTAAATGATCAATTTGAACCTGATAGTTCTGCTGATATCTCCAAACCATTCTTTTACTGGTGGCTGAAAAAGGGAACCGATGAATGGGTGCAATATGATTTCCCCGAAGAAACAATTGTATCCTCCTCAAAAGTTTACTGGTTGGTTAAAGATCATTACGATCTTAGCTACCGTGTTCCTGAATCGTGGGAATTGTTTTACTACAATGAAAACAAGTGGATACCGGTACTAAACGACATATCATTTATCACCAATAAGGATCAATATAATGAAGTTACGTTCTTCCCGGTAAAAACCAGGTCATTCAGGCTTAAAGCAAAATTGCAGAACAACTATTCAGGAGGAATACTGGAGTGGATTGTGGAATAACCTGTCTAGTAATTACGTTATTAATAACGTTATTAATAACGTAATTCTTTTTTTGTTGTTTTACAAAAATCCGGGTAATTTATTTTTGATAAACCCTAACATAATCCACCTCCATAGCCTGCGGAAATATAGCAGTATCAATACCCTGTGCGCCGCCCCATGTACCACCAACAGCTACATTAAGCAAAAGATGGAACCGTTTGTCAAATGGCCATTCCTTATATCCTGTGCCTTCATTTGAAAAAGAAAAAATATGATTATCATCTACATAGGTTTTAATTTCATTCTTATTCCATTCCATTGCATAAACATGAAACTCCTCATCACAATCAGGCAAAGCAATTCCTGCTGTCTTCTGTGTACTCTTAACATGGTTATAAGTAGCTGTATGTACCGCAGCAAACACAGAATCGGGATTATAACCTACATTCTCCATAATATCAATTTCCCCGCTTTCAGGCCATCCACCATACTCCCAATCGGTAGAAAGCATCCATATGGCAGGCCATGTTCCTCGCCCAGTAGGAAGCTTTGCCTTTACCTCTACCCTTCCATATAACCAATCACCTTTATTTCTGGTTACCAGCCGGACTGAAGTGAACTTGTGTCCTTTATAATTATCATGTCTTGCCGTAATATACAGTAACCCATTTTTAACCCACGCATTTTCTTTTCTTTGTCTTGTATAATATTGCGCCTCATTATTACCCCATCCCCATTCATTCCCTTCAATATCATATTCCCACTTCACTGAATCAGGCAATCCGGAATAGTTAAATTCATCATTCCATACGAGGTTTTTATCATTTTGTTTTTTACCTGAAGTACATGAAATCAGTAATACAATAATTACTGCTACCATTCCTGTTAGTACTGTATTTTTTCCAATATTCATATAAGTAAGATTTTCCATTTTATAAGAGTAAAAAAATTACGTCTAAAGGTATTCAAGGCGATGATTTATTCCAAGAAAATGTTTTCTATAATTTGTTTTTATTTTATTTTGTTTTATTTTGTCTGAACAAAATTTCTATTTACCTACAAATCATAGGAGGAATTTATGAAACCAATTACACGACGTACTTTTCTCAGGACTACTGTTTCAGCTGCTGTTGCAACCGCAGCAGTACCTCTAATACCATTGGGTTGTGTGAATCCCGGCGGTAAGGATAGCTCAGGGTATTTTGAATCTGAGTTTGGCATTACTGATGGTTTATGTCAGAAGGTACTTTCAAAAGCGTTGTCAAAGGGAGGAGACTTTGCAGATTTATTCTTCGAGCATACTATTAGCAATTATGTGATTCTTGAGGATGGTGAGGTAAATCAAGCTTATTCCTCTGTAGCACTCGGTGTTGGCATCCGAACAGTAAATGGTGAGCAGGTTGGTTATGGATTTACACAGGAGTTGTCTGAGAAGTCAATGCTTGCTGCTGCCTCAACGGCTGCTACCATTGCTGATTCTGGACCAGTAAAATCTGCCGACCAATTTGTGT
>JAUVHQ010000141.1 GCA_030593185.1 Bacteroidota bacterium | reverse complement strand
ATGATTGACTGGTTTTTTCAGGGATTATTTCGTTAAGCGAGTCTTCAAGCCTGTCTATCGGGTCGTTACATTCGGTCTGTGGCGGATCTTCAAGATTATTCTGAGGCATGTAGTAAAGCAATTTGCGAATAAGCATCAATCCTTCTTCTTCATTATCTGCAACAAAATGTGTTACCCCCGATTTAGAACCATGAACACTTGCACCTCCCAAATCCTCGGGTGAGATACTTTCACCTGTAACAGCTTTGGTTACTTTCGGACCGGTTACAAACATATGACTGGTTTTATCACTCATAATGATAAAATCGGTTAGAGCAGGGGAATAGACTGCACCTCCGGCACAAGGGCCAAACACTGCTGATATCTGTGGTACAACACCGGATGCTTGAATATTACGTTCAAAAATCTCAGCGTAACCAGCCAGACTATGAACTCCTTCCTGTATGCGGGCTCCACCGCTATCATTTATACCAATAATCGGGGCTCCAACCTTCACAGCCTGGTCCATTACTTTACAAATTTTTTTCGCGAAAGTTTCTGATAATGATCCTCCAAAAACGGTAAAATCCTGGGAAAAAATGTAAACAACCCTGCCATCAATGGTTCCGTGTCCGGTAATTACTCCATCCGAAAGATATTGCTTATCAGCCAGACCAAAATCTTTGCAGCGATGAGTAACGAACATATCAAACTCCTCAAAGCTTCCTTCATCAAGCAGTATTTCAATCCTTTCGCGTGCAGTAAATTTGCCTTTGTTATGCTGGTCTTTAATGCGTTTCTCTCCACCGCCAAGTTTAGCCTTTTCGCGCAATTCAATAAGTTCTTTCAGTTTTCCCTGATTATCCATGGATCTTAATTAATTATGTATTGGAATTTCATTATTTATAGCTTGATATTGGTTAATTTCATTATACTTTGCGTTTTTAAGTCGGCAGTCCACAGTCGGCAGTCGACAATCTGAAGACTGGGCTATTTATACTTTTCAGGATTTTGAATCATATGATTAAGTAATCGTCCGATTTCTTCAGATCGTTTATTGAAATCATCAAAAGTTTCTTTTGGTATATATTCAAAGGCAAGTGCAAAATCAAGCCAAACCTGGGTTTCGGTGTTTTCCATATCTGAATCAGAAATCTTGCTTACGAAATGGGCTTCATACAGACGTTTACGATATCCTTCACCAATATTTGAACAAACAGATCTTGAGGATTTTCTTATCTGAGTGGTCAAAGAGTAAAGTTCATCTTTAGGAAATTTCTTGCTAACGTGATAAATATCCATTGCAAGAGCAAATGCTTTTTTATATACAGTTAGGTTTCTAAATCCAGTTGCCATTGTGTTATAATTGTTTGATTGTTATTTACTTTTTTGCCGACTGTGGACTGTGGACTGCCGACTATTAACTAATTATTTATGAAACCTGAAAATTAAGGTTTTTTTAATCAATTTGTTAAACTATGATTTTTCTCTTTTTCTCACAAAGTTCGGTCAATACTCCAAAAGTAGATTTGGGATGAAGAAAACCAATATCCATTCCATCTGCTCCTTTTCTGGAAACATTATCAATAAGTCTCACTCCCTTTTCTTCAGCTTCTTTCAGCTTCCGGTTAATATTACTAACTGCAAAAGCAATATGGTGGATACCTTCTCCTTTTTTTGAAATGAATTTTGCAACAGGACTTTCAGGATCAGTAGGTTCAAGTAACTCAATCTTTGTCTGCCCTACTTTAAAAAAAGCTGTTTTTACTTTTTGACTTTTTACTTCTTCTATTCTATAACAATCCAGTCCTAATACTTTTTCGTAAAAGGGGATAGCTTCCTCCAGACTTGTAACTGCTATTCCAATGTGTTCAATATGAGATGAATTCATAATCAATATTTTATTGTATCGAAATTTTAATGTTTATAGCTTGATAATGTTTAATTTCAATATACTTTGCGTTTTTAAGTCGACAGTCGGCAATCTTCAGTCGGCAATTTGAAGATCGGACTAATTAAACTTCCCGGTATTTTGAATCATGTGATTAAGTATATGTTATAATTGTTTGATCATTATTTTCTTTCTTTCTTTCTTTCTTTCTTTATTGCCGACTGTGGACTGTGGACTGCCGACTGATTATTTATGAAACTTGAAAATTACGGCTTTTTAATCAATTTGTGAAACTATGATCTTTTTTGCAAAACTAGGTATTAATAACCAAGAAGTTATATGACTTTTGTCAATTAATTAATGAGTTGTAGTTGTTATTAAACATGAATAAACACTATTTGTGCAACACAATCTAAACAGGGGATGTATCAAAAGTGAGAAAAACAATAATTTTTAACTTTGTGTAACTCTGTGACTTCTTTGTGGTTCTCTGTGTAATAATTTTTTAAGAGCTATACCACAAAGTTACACAAAGAAGACGCAAAGAACCACAGAGACTTTTGAAACACCTCCTGGAGTAGAAGTAGCTCCTACCCCAGTGAAATATTTTCGTGCCTTAAATTTCACTCCGATACAGTCATTCTTCCTTACGGGGCAGGCAGGGCAGGCGTCGCATTTCACAGGGTAGGCATTCTTCCAAACCTAAGACAAGTTACAATATAGCACCGATTTTTTCTTACATTTGCTAGCTGTTTAGTCCTTCCAATTAAAATGGAAAAATATTTTGTTAATTTATTACTACTGCTAAAGCGGTTAACTCTGATTTTATTATTGTTAACAATCAGCCGGCTTGTTTTTTATATCCTAAATTACTCATATTTTTCTGATCCCGTCATTTGGGAAACAATAAAACTTTTTATTGCCGGAATACAATATGATATTGCAACAATCCTGGCTTTCAATATCCTGTTCATAATTTTATACCTGCTCCCCGGTTCCTATCACTTTCACAGGAAGGTTCATACAATAATGAAAATATTGTTCATCGTTGTAAATGGCATAGTTCTGGCATCTAATTTCGCTGATTGTGAGTATTTTAAATTCGTCAACAAACGTACCACGGCTGACATACTTCCATATATTTTTCTGAGCGATGATCTGGTAACCCTGATGCCTCGCTTTATCAGGGATTTCTGGTACCTTTTCATGATATGGTTCTCTACATTATTTGCGCTCTGGTATTTCTATCCAAATCAGGTAAAACCGGAAAAAAGTATACAAATTCTGTGGTTTAAGTACATATACCAGGGAGTATTCTCTATCCTGTTGCTTGGAATATTTCTTGTAGGATTCAGGGGGACGCGATTAAAACCTCTGCGTATTATCGATGCAGCACGGTATACTGAAACAAAGAATATCCCCCTGGTTCTGAATACTCCTTTTACTATATTAAAAACTATTGGTAATAGCCGACTTACTGAAAAAAGTTATTTTACTGAGGAAGAAGCTATAACTTATTTTAACCCTGTTAAGGAGTATTCTTCCGATAAAAACTTTAACCCTCAAAATATAGTGATTTTTGTCCTTGAGAGTTTCTCAAAAGAATATATCGGGGCTTTATCCGGTAATGAGGGTTACACTCCATTCCTTGATTCACTTATTCATCACGCACTGGTATTTCCAAATGCTTTTTCCAATGGTAAAAGATCAATTGAAGCCATGCCATCTATCATGGCTTCATTACCTACCCTGATGACAAGCTCGTATATTTCTTCCGGATATGCAACTAACAGTATTAACAGTCTTGCATCATTGCTAAAAGACAAAGGGTATCATACATCGTTTTTTCATGGAGGATCAAATGGGACTATGGGGTTTGATAATTTTGCTCATTCTGCCGGCATTGATGAGTATTATGGAATGAATGAATACGGAAAAGGTAAAGATTTCGATGGTAATTGGGGGATTTTTGATGAAGAATTCCTGCAATTCTATGCTACAAAACTAAATTCATTCGAAGAACCTTTTTTCAGTTCTGTATTCACACTTTCCTCACATCATCCATACACAATACCCGGAAAATATAAAGGAAAATTCAGAAAGGGACCTCTTAAGATACTTGAAGCAATTGGTTATGGGGATTTTTCACTCAAACGGTTTTTTGAAACAGCTTCAGAAATGCTATGGTTCGAAAATACATTGTTCGTAATTACTGCAGATCATACTGCGCAAGCCATCAAACCAGAATATATAACTAACCTTGGACAGTTCAGGGTCCCGATAATATTTTTTCATCCTGCAGATTCATCTCTGCGAGGAAAGAAAAACCTAATAACCCAGCAATTGGATATAATGCCATCCGTATTTGATTACCTGAATTATAATGAACCATTTATCAGTTTTGGAAATTCAGTTTTTCGTCCCCGGGAAGATCATTTTGCACTTACCTTCCAAAATGGTATTTACCAGTACATTGAAAACGGGTATATGCTTATTTATAATCAGAATGAAGGCCCTATTTCACTGTATCACTTTGAAACAGATCCTCTTCTTGAAAACAACCTCCTTAGAACCTCACAAAATACACGAATTGAAATGATAAAGAAGTTACAGTCTATAATCCAGGTTTATAACCACAGCATGATAAGGAATGAAATGGTTGTAAGATAAGAAGTTGCTGGTTACTGGTTACTTGTTGCAGAATGGATCTATAACAAATATTTTTCTTCGAATTCAGTTCCATTTTTCATTCTATCCCTCCGGGATGTAAAATATATATTAACCTTTTGTATCAGGCATTGAAATGCCTGCCTATTATCTTTCTGTCCCTGACGGGACGAAGAGAGGATGCTTTATATATAGTGATCTCTCCATCATTCTCAAACGTCTTCATAGTTATTTTTACGTATAGATAAAAGTCGTTTTATTGGGGGACTATTTACTTCTTACTCCATCTTTTAATTATCCCGATCCTCAAAGTTTTCTTTCTCTTTATCCTCTATTCTCTTGATAATAAAGTATATCAGTGCGAAAAAAAGGAATATTATAAACAGAACATAAAGCACAATTATGAACATTGGAATGATTATTACTTCATTTCAAAATAATAAAAATTAATCAGCAGTTTGGTTAATCCAATTTCACTGCAGTACCATAAACCAGTATCTCGGAAGCACCCTGCATTATCATGGAAGTATGCATACGCACGTTAACCACGGCATCAGCACCAAGTTTTCTGGCATCGTCCTCCATTCTTTGCATGGACTGTTCTCTTGACTGAGCCTGCAGACGTGTATATTCATGTATCTCCCCTCCTACAATATTTTTCAATCCTGCAAAAATATCCCTGCCAAGATGCCTGGCTCTTACAGTGCTGCCTCTCGCAACACCAAGGATTTCAATAATTTTTTTCCCGGGTACAGATTCTGTTGTTGTGATAATCATAATGAATGTCTTTTTTTGAATATAAATTGTGTCCTTATAAATTAATTGATCCGGTAAATTAATGAAAACCGGTTATGCAATATAGTTAAAAATTATTTTTGATTTTAATATTTCATAAAGAACTTGCCGGTTGAAAAATTATAGCTTTATTTGTTCCGCCAAAATTTCTAACCATTATTTTATTTAAACATAAACTATAATTAACATGATATTTTTATGGATTATTGGTATACTTATCATTGTTGCTATTTTTCTTACATTTTTGATACTTCGTTCATTTCGTGTTCCCAGAACTTTACATCATCTAACACCGGAAAAATCCGGAATTCCATATATAGAAATAAAATTTCCATCAAAAAACAAATGTCACTTATATGGTTGGTGGATGCCATCTCAAAACGAATCATCACATCCGGCACCGACCCTGATCCTGGTTCATGGCTGGGGTCGTAATGCAGGTTACATGTTACCATATATCAAAAAGCTTTACACTTTCGGTTACAATTTATTGGCGTTTGATTTACGAAGTCATGGTAATAGTGACTCTGACAAACATCCGAACATGTTACAATTCTCGGAAGATATACGGGCAGCAATTGAATTTATTTTAAAACAAGACACTGCAAAACCCGGTGAGATTGGGGTTATAG
>JAUVHQ010000235.1 GCA_030593185.1 Bacteroidota bacterium | reverse complement strand
GGGAAAGCTGTTTGCTGACATTGGAGGAGGATTTAAGCCGGTATTTCATGGCGGCATTCGTTTTAAAACAGGTAAATACTGGACAGTTAAAGCAAATGCCATATATGGGCAGGCTGCCGGTTCAGATTTTGGTACTTCCAGGTCTGAACGCGGTTATCTTTATAATACAATATTTGCCGGAGTAACAGCCCAACTTGAATATTATTTATTGGTATGGAATGAAGAGCAGATTGGTACAAACAATCGTGGTTTGTTAATTGAGGAACCGGAATGGACAGTATATACTTTTTTTGGAGGTGGTGTTCTCTATTTTGATACTGAGCCTGGGGGTAGTCTTATTAATGAGCCAACAGACTTTAATAATTTGAGTTTTACGATCAGTAGTGGTTTAGGTGGGAAATATTCGATTGGAAAACATCTTACTATTGGAATAGAACTCGGATTACATTATCCACATAGTGATTATCTTGATGGATACAGTCCTGATGAAAAAGGAATTTCAGATCTTTATTTTTCTACAATAGCTTCAATTGGGTATAAACTGAATCTGTCGTCAGGAACCCGACTCACGAAATAGGATTAGCTTGATTGTACATTTGACATAATAATACTACTCGTTCCTGATTGCATCAACAGGATTTGCTTTTCCCGCCCTAAAGGTATGATAACCTACTGTGATAAGAGCAATGATAATAGTAACCAGGGCAGATAGCACAAAAATGGTAATCTTAAGTGGTGCTTTGTATGTATAATCCTGCAAAAAGTTTGTCATAAAATAATATGAAACCGGAAAAGCGATAAGTATAGCGATACCGATAAGGATCATAAACTCTCTTGATATTAAAATAATTATATTATTGATATTTGCTCCAAGCACTTTACGTATTCCGATTTCATGTGTACGTTGTTCAACAGTATAAGAAGCCAGTCCGTACAGACCAAGACAAGCGATAATAATTGTAAGAATAGAGAATAATGTAAAGATCATACCCCGGCGTTCATCAGCTTCAAACTGGTTATTAAAATCATCTTCCAGAAATGTGTATTGGAAAGGAACTTCAGGAAATAACTCTTTCCATTTATCTTCTGCTGCATCGATAACTTCACTGATTTCTTCTCCTTCAATTTTCGCATAAAGACGGCGATTGTTAATCCGGTAAAGGAGCATTAATGATTCTATCGGATTGTACATGCCGGTTTGGTGATAGTCTTTCATTAAACCAACAACTCTGGCGGGAGTTTGTTCTTCTCCGCCAAGCTGAACCTTTTTACTAATTGAGTTTTCCCAGTTCATTCTTTTAGCAAGTGTTTCATTAATAACAACTCCAAGTGCTGTATCTGCCTTGATCTCTTCGGTAAAATCTCTCCCTTCAACTATTGTTATATCTAAAGTTTCAACAAAATCGTGATCACACGTAACAAAATTGATCCCTCTTTCAATCATCCCTTCCGGAGTTTCCATTCTCATAATTATTTTTGGAGAGCCCTGACCCATAGGTGTAGAAGTTGAGCCAACGCTGGATATAGCAGGAATTGAAAGGAGTTTTTCTTTAAGGACAGATGATTTTCTGAGCATTTCCCTTGTCGACAATTGAATACTCATTATATTATTATGATCAAATCCAACTTCCTTGTTTTTCAGAAATCCCAGTTGATCATATACAACCCATGTGCTGATTATCATTGCCAGAGATATTGAAAACTGGATAATTACCAGGATCTTACGAATAGAAATGCGAGAGATACCGGAAACGATATCACCTTTTAATACTTCCACCGGTTTGAATTTGGACAGATAAAAAGCCGGGTAAATTCCACCTATAATACCAACCAGAATAATAATACCGGCTATACTTACTATCACAGGCAGTTTCGTCAGCACATCTGCTGAAAAGAATTTGCCGGATAACTGGTTAAACTCAGGCAACAGCAGGATAATAATAATAATACTTAAAAGCAACGCGATTATAGTAAAGATTACAGATTCGGTAAGGAATTGTGTAATAAGCATCCTCCTGTTTGATCCGACAACTTTCCGCAGTCCCACTTCCCTGGCACGTTTGGTACCCCTGGAAGTTGTGAGGTTCATATAATTGATGCTTGCAATTACTAGGATAAAAGCAGCAATAATACCGAAAATATACACATACTTAATATCTCCGGCGGTTTCGGAATTATCCTGATATTCGTTATACAGGTGAATCTTTGTAAGTGGTTGAAGTTTATATTCAATGTTAATACCCATTCTTTCAAAGATCTCTGCCATATACTTTTCGTACATCTGGGGCAGCTTCTTCTCAAGTTCAGTTTTTTTATAACCATCAGGAAGGAGAATATATGAATAAACACCGAAATTTCCCCAGCTTCCAAGTTCTTCCGGTAGTGTAGACCTCGATGCAACAGCAGAAAAACGGAGATGAGTATTGTGGGGAACATCTTCAACCAGGCCGGTTATTTTGAATGATTGCCCGTTTTCGTCTTCAATAGTTTTACCCAATGGGGCTTCATCTTTAAAATATCTGTTCGCAAACGACCTGGTAACAACAATAGTATTAGGTTCAATTAAGGCAGTTTCTGGGTTCCCTTCTATAAATGGAAATGTAAACACATTAAAAATTTCAGGATCAGCGTAATAGAAGTCTTCTTCATAGAACCTGATGTCTCCATTAATAAATAGTGTTATGCCATTTGGGATAAATCTTACTGCTTCTGTTACTTCAGGATAATCTTCTTTAACCTGAGGTGTGAAAGGGATCTGGGCAACTGCCCAGTCAAATGCATCATCAGGTTCGGTGATGTGTGAAACCACGCGGTATATGTTGTTGCTGTTTTTATGGAACTTTTCAAAACTCAATTCATCAAAAATATGGAGCAGAAGAAACAGACTACTGGTAAAACCGATGGTTAATCCGATAATATTCAGCATGCTATATAAAAGGTCGCCTTTTATTATGCGAATTGAAATCTTTATTAAATTCTTGAGCATAGCTATTCTTTTATTGATTTTGCAAAACTCATTGGTTCTTAAACATTTTTCATACCAAATCTGCTATATCACATTTATACAGATTGTTAGCTGGTTTTCATTTACAATACAGAAACAAAAAGTGTTCGAATCCGGAACATTAGGAGTACGATATCGAACATTCCGGGAGAACCATTTCATTCGGTCTCAATCATTTTCAAATATTTTATATATAAAGGTAAAAGATCTGGGTAAGACCTACATAATGTTTAACATTTTTTAACTTCTTATAAGTTTTTATCAAGAAAAACCTGCTATTAATGTAAGCAAAGTAATCCTTTGTAAAGGAAATACGTATGCAGGAAACATTAATTATCAGGTTTACGTAAAAAAAGTAGTTAGTAGCTTAAAGTGTTGGCAGAACATATAACAAGTCAACATCAGTAGTGCATTTATGCAACCAATTCATTATTGTTTTAGTCATAAAGATGAAAAAAAGAAGAAACAGACAAAATTAAGTTAATTATAGCTTGACCATTTTTCAATCATTGATATGGATGAAAGGATTAATCTTCTTATATTGTAGCGTTTTACAGAGCCTAAACAAAAAGTTATTAGGAGGTTAAGAGATAAGATGTCTTCTTTTTTGTTGGTAATTTCTGAATTCTGGACATATGGAAATAAACAGTTAATAAAAGAATAGATAGTTTTACTAAGACATATCATTTAATGATGTGATGGCAATAAAGACTGCCGAATTATAATGATTTCATTTTATAGATGATAACAGGCAATTGCTATAAGTAAATAAGACAACTGATTTGCATGAGATAGTACCAGTTATAGTTGATATATCTCATATATTTTAACCTTATAACTTTGTGAAATAGTACTTGAACTTCAATATTACAAATAAGATGGATTTAAAAAAACTTATCAGCTTCATTTATCTATTACTGATAATCTCAGGCTTTAGCAATTTATCCTTCGGACAAACCACGTTCTTATCTGCCACATCAGGCAGATGGAGCGATGGTACCACATGGGTTGGGGGAGCCACTCCTGGTGCAAGCGATGATGCAATCATAACGGAAGGAACTACTGTCAGTCTCCTGGGATCTAATGAGACCATTCGTAACCTAACGATTAATGCTGCGGGTGTTCTTAATGGTGAAAATAAGATCATGACTATTAACGGAAAGCTGATAGTCAATGGTATCTACACTTCCAAGAATGCCGCTGCTAAAGATCTTGAATTTAATGGGGACTCTATAG
>JAUVHQ010000387.1 GCA_030593185.1 Bacteroidota bacterium | reverse complement strand
GCATTAAGAGTTGTGATAGGCTGGCATTTTCTTTATGAGGGTTTGGTTAAGCTGGCAAACCCCGATTGGTCATCTTTTGGATTTTTATTGGACTCGCAAGGAGTTTTTAGCAATTTCTTTTACTCGTTAGCATCTAATCCTGATGTTTATAAGGTTGTTGATACATTGAATATTGCAGGTTTAACCCTGATTGGCCTGGGATTAATACTTGGTTCATTTACACGTCTTGCAACTATTGGTGGAATTATTCTTTTAGCTTTTTATTATCTTTCACACCCGCCTTTTGTCGGATTGAAATATGTATTACCGATGGAAGGCAGTTACCTGGTTGTTAATAAAAACCTGATAGAACTGGTAGCTCTTTGTGTTTTGCTGGTATTTCCTACCGGTCATATACTGGGATTTGACCGATTGAATTATCTCATAAGGAAAAGAAAGAAATAATTATGGTTCATCCGAAAAATGAATAAGTGTCAGTTGGAATAGTGGAACGTTTGAGCGAACTTGAGAGTGAAAACCTCATTGCCTGTCCCGAACTTAATTCGGGAAGAAGGTTGTGGGAAGGACTGTGGTAGCGAATAATGTTGGAATAATGGAAGGAAAAATTTTAAAATAGTAATGGAAAAGGATAAAAATCAGAAGCCCCGACAAGGGGATCATTCAGTAGAGAAACCACTGAAATCAGTAAAAAGGAGGGATGTGCTGAAAAGTTTGGCCACCTTTCCTGTTTTAGGGGTGCTGGCATATGGGTGGTGGAGAAAAAAACGACATGAAAATTTTCTTAATAACCAGTTAAGTAAGGAGCTGGGAATGTCGTATGAATCTCCTCCGGCACCTGTATATGCCGGAAAAGATGAACCGGTGGTTCGTCTCGGACTGATAGGTTTTGGTATCCGTGGACCTCAAATTGCACAGGGAGCCGGTTTTATTCACCCTGAAGAAATTGACACTTTGAAGAAAGCTGCCAGTGAAAATTCAGCAGATAAACGGTATCAGAATTATATGGAACAAGAAGATATGAACCTGGTAGTAAACGGAGTTTGCGATGTATTTGATGTTCATGCTGAAAGGGCAATACAAACAGGAGCCAATATCAACCGGGTTGGTACGGATGGTAAACTTGGAAAAAAACCAAAGCGCTATCGTACATACAAAGAATTGCTTGCCGCGGATGATATCGATGCTGTAATTATTTCAACACCCGATCACTGGCACGGTCCTATGACTATTGAAGCTGCAAAGCATGGCAAACATGTATATTGCGAAAAACCTATGACATGGACTGTGCCGGAAACTTACGAGGTTGTGAAAGCTGTGAAAGAAAATAATATCATTTTCCAACTTGGTCACCAGGGACGACAAACAGAGAGTTATGTAAAAGCTAAAGAAGCCATTGATAAAAACATCCTTGGTAAGATATCTCTGATTGAAGTGACAACTAATCGTAACAGTCCCAATGGTGCCTGGGTTTATCCTATTCATCCTGATGCAAGTCAGAAAAGTATTGACTGGAAACAATTTATCGGACAGGCACCCTGGCATGAGTTTAGCCTTGAGCGCTTTTTCCGCTGGCGTTGCTGGTGGGATTACAGTACCGGTCTGTCTGGCGATCTTCTAACTCATGAATATGATGCAATGAATCAGATACTTGGACTGGGAATTCCCGATTCAGCTACCTCCTCGGGTGGAATATATTACTATAAGGACGGACGTACAGTTCCCGATGTGCTGCATACAGTGTTCGAATTTTCAGAAAAGGAATTGACACTGATGTATAGTGCTACTTTGGCAAGTAATAAGGACAGGGGTAAAGTGATAATGGGACATGATGCCAGTATGAAACTGGGAAATACCATAACTATTAACGCAGATCCTGAATCAACCAGGTACAAGAATAAAATGAAAAATGGTGTGATCGATCCATCTCTTCCTATCTATTCATATATCCCCGGACGGAAAAATATTGATGCAGTAAC
>JAUVHQ010000073.1 GCA_030593185.1 Bacteroidota bacterium | reverse complement strand
TATTCTCTCTTCACTCACAGTATATATCGAATCGCTAAGAATTTCAAAATCCCGATATCCGAACTCATTATAAAGTTCGTTAAGAGTTGATTTATCTTCCTTAAGCTTTTCAGGGATATATTTTGATGCTTTGAAAATATTCAGGTTTTTCTTTTTGGTATTCTTCATTTTCCGCCGGAGTTTACTATCTGAAAACACTGTATTCCCCTTAAACTCAATATCCTTGATCTTTATTCTTTCAGCTTTACGGACATCAGCTTTCAGTATCAAACTATTGTTCCGGGCAGGATCATCCCTTTTTGAAATATCAACTTCAATTTCGTAAAATCCTTTTTCAACAAAATGGTCTTTTATTATCCTTGTTGAATTACTAATGATATTCTCGGTAACCTGGCTACCCTTTAACAAATTAATCTTATCCAGTAAGTCTTTTCGTTCACTTTTTGAAATTCCGGTAAATTCAAACCTGGATAGTCTTGCTCTTTCCTGAAGATATATATCAAGAAAAACCGAATCGCCCGAAATAGCTTTTTTGGCTATTCTCACATCCGAAAAAAGTCCCTGCGACCACATTTTTTCTACTGCCATGGTTATTTGCTCACCAGGTATCAATATTTTATCACCCTCTTTGAGTCCGGAAATCTGGACAAGGATATTTTCATCAAGGTATTTGATTCCAGAAATTGAAATACCCCCAATAATATATTCGTCAGGATTAAGATAATCCATAATCTCTTGATGATCAGCCTCCTTGCCTTCCTGTGAAAACACAAGAAATGGGGAAAGCAAAAACAACAGAAGTATTGCCTGTATATATCTTATCTTTTTTCTACCAATCATAATTAAAAATTAACCTGTTCACTAATTTTGCCAAATCTTCGTTCACGAGATTGAAAATCTAAAATCGCAGCGTAAAAATCTTCCTTTTTAAAATCGGGCCACAATTTATCAGTAAAATAAAGTTCAGAATAGGCTATCTGCCAAAGAAGAAAATTGCTTATTCTTTGCTCTCCGCTTGTTCTGATCAATAATTCAGGATCCGGAATTTTTTTTGTGCAAAGAAAATTTGAAAACAATTTTTCATTTACCTGATTCAAATCAATTTTCCCTCTGTTTACTTCTGAAACTATATTTTTAACCGCGTTAAGTATCTCCCACCTGGAACTATAGCTTAGAGCAAGCACCAATGAAAGCCCGTTGTTTTCTGATGTTTTTTTAATAACATCTTCCAGCTTTTTGTAGACCTTTACAGGCAATCTTGATGTATCACCAATGGTCAACAGACGCACCTTATTTTTCATCAATGTCTTTGTTTCTGCACTTATTGAAGAAACCAGCAGAGACATAAGTGCATTAACTTCTTTCGACGGACGATTCCAGTTTTCAGTTGAAAAAGCATAAAGAGTAAGATACTTTATTCCAATCTCGGCAGCTGATTCTGTAACTTCTCTAACAGCAGCAACCCCGTTTTTATGACCAAATATTCTGTCTTTTCCTTTTTGTTTTGCCCAACGGCCATTACCATCCATAATAATAGCGACGTGATTGGGTAATTTCTCCCTCGATATTTCTTCTTTTAATATCATTTTTCAATTACATTTTCATCCCAATATGCCGGACAATCGTCTATACCATCATAAATCTTATATGTTAAAGAAATACCTGCTATTGAGTACCAGTCATAATTATGAATAAATGACCGGTATCCCGGATCGACCGGGTCTTCATATCCATCCAACTCATCATAAAACATTTTTCTAAAACCCCACTCAATACCAATTCCCATTTTTTTACCAAGATTCACTTTAACTCCAACCCCGAATGGAATAACTAATTTGTATGTTGGTGCTAATTTCGAGGTATTTATGAACGCCATCCCAATTCCCCCTGTTGTATACACGGCATATTCACCCGATCTGCCAAATGTACTGTATGGCATAAAATTAAACTCAAACTGCAGGGTAGCATCCAGTACAGTCCCTGAAAAACGATTATCTCTACTTTGTTGAAACTGGTTGATGAAATCCTGATCATTAGCCTGCAAATTCCCATAATAGACACTGCCTCTTATTGTATACCTTGGATTTATGTTATACCTGTACAATCCGCCAAAGGCATATGAAAGGGAATAAAACTGATTTGATTGATTAATATCTCCCAGGTAATATGAACCACCTCCAAAAATTCCTAAATCAACTTTCTTTTGCGCCTTCGCCCCAATAATTATCCCAAAAAAAATTGCAATGATAATAATTTTTTTCATTTTTTCCAGCTTCGCCCGGAATTCTATTTTTTAAAAACCGGTAATCCGTTTGGTCCCGTTTCTATTTTATACACTATGTTTATCACTCCGAAAAAATATACATCATTCGACTCAGAATATACTGAGGTATATCCATCAATATAATCCGATGTAGTAAACCTTCCACCCAGATCAAATCCGATTGACCAGTTTGTGTTCAGCCCGTATTTAAGACCAATACCTAAAGGAAACACTAATGCTGTCGGAGTATATTCAAGATCAACATTCAGCAGGTTTTCTTTCTCAGTTATCTTAAAAAAAGCCCCGCCTAAGCCAAGAAAAACATAAGCACTGATTGAAGAATTGAATTGACTCATCCCTCTACCTTTCATCATCAGGTAGCTCATAGCCTCTTTTTCCTTAATAAAGACGTATTCTACCTGAACAGAAGGTTCAAATATACCTGTATAAAATTTAAAATTTCTACCATCATTGGCATCACCGGAATCGTCACCGTGCAAATATCCATAAGTAAAATTTAGCTTCAGTGCAAATTCTTCGTATAGCTTATATCTGAATCCAACATAAAGACTAGGTCGAACCTGTGTAAAGTCAATGTCCCTCAAACCGAGAATGTTTTCATCCTTTGACCATCCCCCAATATCACCAAAATAGTGGGTTGTACCAATACCGAAAACAGCCTCATACCTCCTCATCCTCCATGCTTGTGCATCAACAGTCAGGTTGAACAGAAAAGAAGTAATTAAGAAAAATAAGAGCTTTTTCATGATTTCGCCAGGTTATTTATTACAAATTTATAAAAAAAATCAACTTTATCCTGACAGTATTTAATTAACACTCAAGAGAATATTTTATTGCCCGGTAACTTAAAGATTTTTTTACCCGGATTTCAGGATAATCAGATAAAAATCTTTGTTTTTGTTTATTTACCAATTCCTTTTGTCTACTCCCCACATTAGCTTATTCCGAAGTGTAGTGTAATAACTATGACCCTCAAGTTTCAATATTTTTATTTTGAATTCTGCCCGCTTTACCCGTATCTCAGTTTTATTGGACAGTATAATAGATCTGGAATCGACAGAAGCAATATATTTATTATCTCTGCCCTCCACCCGTAGCGTGAGTTCATCTTCATCAGGAATAACTAAAGGACGGACAGTTAAGTTATGTGGAGAAATGGGAGAAACAATAATGTCATTTGACCCGGGGATCACTATTGGCCCCCCGACACTTAATGAATATGCAGTAGAACCGGTGGGTGTTGAAATGATCAAACCATCAGCCCAATATGAATTGAGAAATTCGCCGTTTACATAAGTATGAATCGTGATCATTGTTGATCCGGCTTTCTCAATAGACACTTCATTCAGTGCATAGTTAAAATCTTCCTTTTTTGCTCCCGGAAAGTCCAGCTTAAGTAGTGTCCTTTCTTCAACAGAATATTTCTTACTTAAAATAGCATCCAGAGAGTCAAGCAGTTTTTCCTGTGAGATAGTTGCCAGAAATCCGAGACGTCCGCTATTAATACCTACGATCGGTATTTTTTTATCCCTTACAAGAGAAACAGTCTCAAGGAAAGTTCCATCACCTCCAATACTAAATATCATGTCTGTACTATCCGGAAGGTCGGTATGAGAATTGAATAAACCTTTCACCCGGGGTGAATAATCAGGACCGGATTCCAGAAATTGTTTAAAAGGTTTATAAATAATGATATCTGTACCTTCTCTTAGTAAAATATCAAAAAAATCCTTGATAGACTGATAAAAATCCTGCCCAAATGTTCTTCCATATACAGCTGCAATCATGTATTAATAAATTTACTTTTCAGAACTAAATATTCAGAAAACGCATAAATGATTCATACCGGTTGCTATAAAAGCTATCCATATTTTGATCCTCCATATATGAAGCTTTAATATTATAATTATACCGATTCAGCGTTTGAACAATAGAGGTCAGGTCGGTGCGATTAATCTTGAGAGTAACCTCAAGTTTAGTGGATTGATCCGGAGAAGACACATAAGCGCTCAAAATCTTCGCATCATTACCTTCAACTATCTGTGCAATGTGAGTCAACGAATAGTCATTTTGATTAAGTTCAAGTACAATTAATCCTCCCGGGTCTTTTAAAGCAGACATTTTGGCAAAATGATATAACAACTCATTCATCGTTATCAATCCCAGATATTGTTTCTTTTCATTCAGAACCGGCACAACCGTAAGACGATTCTCAGCTACCAGTTTCATCACATCATAAATATGTTGGTCATACACAACATAAGGACTGAATAAGGATAACTTATGGTTACCAATCGGTTCATCAGCCATATTCAGATCATAGATATCGGTATCAGAAATCAAACCAAGAAACTCCTGGTTATTTACAATAGGCAAATGAGAAATCCGGAATATGTCCATCCAGCTCAATGCCCGCAAACCTGTATCAGAAGTTTTCAATGCAGGGACAACATCAGATAATAAATCTTTAGCCAGCATTATTCACATATTAAAAAAACAGTTAATTTTGTAGTTAAAAATACAAATTATTATATCCATTACGAAAGTAAAAATGATTTTATGACACGTTTAAGTGTAAACATAAACAAAATTGCTACTCTAAGAAATGCCCGGGGAGGGAACATACCAGACCTGTTAAAAGCAACTGCCGACTGTCAAAGCTTTGGGGCACAAGGCATTACCGTTCATCCAAGACCAGATGAAAGACATATCCACTACCAGGACGTAAAAGATATTAAACCATTAATCACAACTGAGTTTAATATTGAAGGGTATCCATCTGATAGATTTCTTAAGCTTGTATTACCGGTGAAACCACACCAGGTTACATTAGTTCCAGATCTCCCGGGGGTTCTTACTTCCAGCGCCGGGTGGGATACAATAAAAAATAAATCGTTTTTAAAGGATGTAATTGGTATTTTGCAAAACGAAGGAATCAGAACATCTATTTTCGTTGATACAAAACTTCAGATTATTGAGAATGCAATTGATACCGGTACAAATAGAATTGAACTTTATACCGAACCATATGCTTCAAAATACCATAATAACAGGGAAGAAGCAATTAAACCTTTCTGCATTGCTGCTGAAAAAGCTAATGAGTTAGGACTGGAGTTAAATGCAGGCCATGACCTGAACCTGGATAATCTGACTTTTTTCGTTCAAAAAATCCCTTCACTGAAAGAGGTGTCAATCGGACATGCCCTGATTTCAGATGCTCTTTATTTCGGACTTGAAAACACAATTCAAATGTACTTGAGGAAAATAAAAATGGCGTCCCAAAAGATTTGACCATCAACGGTTTGTACAGTCAAAGAATTGCATGAAACCAGGAATAGGGTAATTCGAAATTTAGAATTTTTACTTTTTCTCCTCAAATTGTGTTGTTGACTCAATATTTTCGGACGGGATTAATTCGTCACCCCTGAATTTCAGTATTAGCTGCACCACAGCCACTACATCTCTTTCACAATACTCCACAATTGCTTTTAGATTATGATCTTTATAATATACATCGGCTACCATACTGCCATCCATCTGATCTTTCGAAGTCGGAATCCCAAAGACATTGGTTAGCAAATCCAGGCTGGTAAAATGCTTATAATCTCCAAACTTCCAGAGATTCATGGTATCAATAAAACTAACTTCCCATGGTTTCTTACCTGCTACATCCAAAACTTTTGGAAGCTTTATCCCATTTATAAGCATTCTGCGCGCCAGGTAAGGAAAATCAAATTCTTTTCCATTATGTCCGCATAAATGGAGTTTATTCCTGCTGGAATAATTTTTTAATAAATCAGAAAACTCAATTAACAATTTTTTTTCATCATCACCGAAGAAGGATTTTAACCTGATCTTCCTGTTTTTTCCATCCTGGTGAAGATAACCAACCGACACACATATAATTTTACCAAACTCAGCATATATTCCTGCTCGTTGAAATACATCTTTGGCTGATTCATTTTCCTCTCTGAAATAAGAAGACTTTTTATCCCAAAGTTCCTTAAAGCGGGCAGGCATCTCTTCAAAATCAGACCAAAAAGGTACTGTTTCAATATCAATAAACAGGATAGAACTTAATTGTATATCGTCAAGCATAGGGGTGGATTTTTATTTAAATCTGCAACTTATCGGATGATCTTGAAAGATTCCTCTCAATAATAGAGGTTAAAATATTGATAGCAACCTTATTATCTCCACCTTGTGGTACTATTATATCAGCAAATCTTTTTGATGGTTCAATAAACTGAAGATGCATCGGCTTCACTGTCTTTTCGTAACGTTCAAGCACCTTATCAACAGAGCGTCCACGTTCAATAATATCTCTTTTAATTACACGGGCTAACCGGTCATCTGCATCTGCATCAACAAATACCTTTATATCAATCATTTCTCTAAGCTTCTTGTCAGTAAGTATCATTATTCCTTCTACAATAACCACATGTTTTGGCTGTAATTTTATTGTCTCATCGGCTCTTATACATGTAAGGTATGAATAAATCGGCATTTTTATTATTTCACCATTTTTCAACTTTTTAAGATGATTGATCAGTAATGAGAATTCAATTGAACCCGGATGATCAAAATTAATCTCCTGTCTTTGTTCAATAGGAAGATGACTATTATCCTTATAATATGAATCCTGAGGCATTATAACTACCTCACCTTCCGGAAGTTTTTCAATAATCTTCTCTACAACAGTTGTTTTTCCCGAGCCAGTGCCACCGGCAATTCCAACAATTAACATATTTTTATTATTTTAGCTCAATAAGTTTTTAAACTTCTTCCAAAATACTAATTAATTAAGTAAATAAAAAAAATGGACTTTTTGTACCCACTAAAATTCAAACCTGTTTTTAAAGAAAAGATATGGGGGGGTAACAAATTAAATACTATCCTGGGGAAAGACTTACCTCATAACAAGAAAATTGGTGAGAGTTGGGAAATTTCGGGAGTCAAGGATAACATTTCCGTTGTTTCAAATGGCCAACTGGCGGGGAACAACCTGCAGGAACTGGTTGAGATATATATGGGTGATCTGGTTGGAGATAAAGTTTTCGAAAAATTCGAAATCGAATTTCCACTGCTTGTTAAGTTTATAGATGCCAACAAAGTATTATCTATCCAGGTACATCCGGATGACGAACTTGCCTGCAAACGACACAATGCATATGGCAAGACTGAAATGTGGTACATTATTCAGGCTGATAAAGATTCAGAAATAATTACAGGGTTTAAACAAGAAATTAATAAGGAACAATACCAAAAATATTTTCGGGAAGGTCACTTAAATCAAATCCTGAATATTGAAAAAACTAAGACCGGCGATGTGTTTTTTATTCCTGCGGGAAGGATACATGCTACCGGAAAAGGCATACTCCTTGCCGAGATACAACAAACTTCAGATATCACTTATAGAATTTATGACTGGGACAGGAAAATCAAGGATGGTAACAGCAGGGAATTGCATACTGAACTTGCACTTGATGCATTAGACTTTTCAGCATATGATAATTACAAAAGCCCTTATAAGAAAACAAAAAATCAATCAGTATCTATAGCAGAATGTAACTATTTTCATACAAACATTTTAGATTTTAACAAACCCATAGAAAAAGACTATTCTCTGATTGATTCGTTTATTATCATTATGTGTCTGAAAGGCAGCTTATTAATACATAATAAGAATAATGATGAACAGGTAAACCCCGGAGAAACTGTTTTGGTGCCGGCATTTCTGGATAATGTAATCTTTGAACCCCTGGGTGAATCAACAATCCTTGAAGTTTTTATTCCCTGACCTGGATTAATAAAATAACCAACAGCCCCCAATGATCATTAAGGATGCAAAATATATTAAAAGTAGTGCGAAATTGAATCAGTGCCCGCCGCCTGATTACCCGGAATATGCATTCACCGGCAGGTCAAATGTTGGCAAATCATCACTTATAAACATACTTACGGGCAGGAAAAAGCTTGCTAAAATATCATCAACTCCAGGAAAAACAAGGACTATTAATCATTTCCTCATAAATGAAAGCTGGTATCTTGTTGACCTTCCAGGTTACGGATATGCAAAAGTTTCAAAGGATATTAAAAAACAATGGAATAAAACAGCAACAAACTATATTTTGAAAAGGGAGAATTTGATGTGCTTATTTGTACTTATTGATTCACGTCATCCACCTCAAAAAATTGATGTTCTGTTTATCGAACTACTTGGACATAACCAGGTTCCTTTTGTAATAGTTTTTACAAAAACTGATAAGGTCTCCGAAATCGAATTAAAAAAGAATACTTTAAATTTTGAGAAAGAACTATTAAAGCATTGGGAATTTCTTCCCAACAGTTTTAATTTTTCAATAAAGAAAAAGCTCGGTAAAAATGAAATTCTTGATTTCATTGAAAAAACTAACAAAAATTTGAAAAGTTAGTAAATAGTAACTACTCAGTGCCTAAATAAAGAAGTGCCTGAAGTGCCTAAAGTGTCTAAAGTGCCTAAAATGTTAAAATACTAAACCACTCACCTACTTACCTCCTCACCTTACTTAACTTTAGGCACTTTTAACTTTAGTTCACTTTTAACTTCTTCATAACTTTAGTTCACTTTAAGTACTGATTAGTTACATTAAATAAAG
>JAUVHQ010000301.1 GCA_030593185.1 Bacteroidota bacterium | reverse complement strand
TAATAGTTTTGTTGTTTCATATTCAATATGTAATTTTGCAAACCGTTGAAAGATTGAGTTTTTATCTGGATTGAAAAACAATAAATATGAAGAAAGAAATACATCCAAAGAATTACAGGTTAGTTGTTTTTAAAGATATGTCAAACGAAACAACTTTTTTAACAAGATCAACTGCACTCTCGAAGGAGAAAATAAAAATGGATGATGGTAAGGAGTATCCATTAATTAAGCTCGAGATATCGGATACATCTCATCCCTTCTATACAGGTAAAATGAAACTTGTTGACAGTACCGGACGTGTGGATAAATTTATGAACAGATATAAATCACATATTGATAAGAAGAAGATTAAGTAACAGAAAAACATACTTTATTAAAAGCTCCGGTTTTACGGGGCTTTTTTTTTGGCACAGGGATTGACATATAAGAATGGAATAATGGAAGAATGGGAAGAGGGAAGAGGGTTTGAAGTTTGAGGTTTGAAGTTGAAGATGAGGTGAGTAGTTGAGTAGTTGAGTAGGAAGAGTTTAAGGTTCAAAGTTAAAGAATTTAATAACAAAAAGGTCAACGTTATTTGGGCATTGATCACTCGTAACTCGAAACCCGTAACTCGTAACACTTTAGAATAATGGAAAGAAGGAAGAGTATATATTTTTAAATCGCTTAATTTGGGCATAATTTAATGAAGCTATGCCAAATTGTCTTAATTTTGAAAAAATCAGAAGTAAAAATATGAGTGAAATGTTTGAGAAAAAGTTTAAGGGCTTAGTGCTTGCTGAACCTGTTGAGAATGATTCGGAATTTATCTCTATAATTTCTGATGAAGAAGAGGAAGATCTGAAAAAAATAGAACTACCTGATGTACTGCCCATTTTACCTCTGAAAAACACTGTCCTTTTTCCCGGGGTAATTGTTCCAATAACAGTTGGCAGGGAAAAATCTCTTAAGCTTATTCGTGAAGTAAATAAAAAGAGTAAAATGCTTGGGGCTGTTGCACAGAAGGATGATAAAGTAGATGACCCTGGTTACAAAGACCTTAACAGGGTTGGGACTCTGGCGCAAATTGTGAAAATCCTGGAAATGCCTGATGGATCAACATCTGTAATTATTCAGGGAAAGAAAAGATTCGAAATGACAGACTTTGTTAGCGAGGAACCATATTTGCGTGCAAAAGTAAAACCGCTGGAAGATGTTAAACCGGTAAAAGAAAGTAAGGAATTTGATGCTATAATCGGATCACTGAAAGATGTTTCATACAGGATTATCAAGTTGTCACCAAATATTCCATCTGAAGCTTCTTTTGCTATTAGAAATATTGAAAGTTATATTTTCCTGATAAATTTTGTTAGTTCAAATACTGATGTAAGGGTTGTGGAAAAGCAAAAGCTTCTGGAAATGAATGATCTTAAGGAAAGAGGAATTCTTTTGCTTGAATACCTGATAAAAGAAGTTCAGATGCTTGAACTGAAAAATGATATTCAGACAAAAGTAAAAACCGATATTGATCAGCAACAACGTGAGTATCTACTTCATCAACAGATGAAAACTATACAGGATGAATTGGGTGATAGTCCCAATGAACAGGAAATTGCTGATTTTAAAAAGGGTGCAAAAGAGAAAAAGTGGAGCAAGGAGATTGCCCGGTTTTTTCAGAAAGAGCTTGAAAAACTGCAACGGCTAAACCCGGCTGCCGGCGAATATTCTGTGCAGGTAAATTATCTGCATGTTTTACTTGACCTTCCCTGGGGAGAATATACCAGTGATAATTTTGATTTGAATCGTGCCCAGGTGGTTCTAGATGAAGATCATTACGGGCTGGAAAAAGTGAAAGACCGGATTATTGAGCATCTCGCAGTACTTAAATTAAAGGGTGATCTTAAATCACCAATACTTTGTCTTTATGGTCCTCCGGGAGTTGGAAAAACTTCTTTGGGAAAATCCATAGCCAGAGCACTTGGGAGAAAATATGCGAGAATGTCATTAGGTGGATTACATGATGAAGCCGAAATAAGAGGGCATAGAAAAACTTATATTGGTGCTATGCCCGGAAGGATTATACAGAGCCTGAAAAAGGCAAAATCATCAAATCCTGTTTTTATCCTTGATGAAATTGATAAAGTAGGTGCGGATTTCAGGGGTGATCCTTCATCAGCACTGCTGGAGGTGCTTGATCCTGAGCAAAATCACAGTTTTTATGATAATTATCTTGAACTGGAATATGATTTGTCAAAAGTGATGTTTATTGCTACAGCTAATACTCTTAATACTATAAGTCCGGCATTACGCGACAGGATGGAAACTATTGATGTTAGTGGTTATATTGTTGAAGAAAAAATTGAAATTGCGAAAAGACATCTGTTGCCAAAACAACTGGAAGCACATGGAGTGGCTAAAAATCAACTAAAGTTCTCCAAAAAAGTGTTTGAAAGAATTATTGAAGATTATACACGGGAGTCAGGAGTACGGGAACTTGATAAGAAAATTGCAAAAACCATTCGTGTTATTGCAAAGAAAATTGCTTTGGAAGAACAATATGATAGTAAATTAACTCTGAATGACCTTAAAGATATCTTAGGTCCTGAAGAATACCTGAAAGGGATATACCAGGGAAATGATTATGCCGGTGTTGTTACCGGACTGGCATGGACAGCAGTAGGTGGTCAGATACTTTTTGTCGAAACCAGTTTGAGCAAAGGAAAGGGAAAATTAACACTTACCGGAAACCTTGGTGATGTTATGAAAGAATCAGCAACCATTGCCCTGGAATATATAAAAGGACATGCAGGATTACTTAACCTTCCCGATGACCTTAGTGAACAATGGAATGTCCATATTCATGTGCCTGAAGGTGCTATTCCAAAAGATGGTCCATCTGCAGGAATAACAATGGTGACATCACTTGCTTCTGCCCTGACAAAAAGAAAAGTAAGAAAGAACCTTGCAATGACAGGCGAAATAACACTTAGAGGTAAAGTGCTTCCTGTTGGAGGGATAAAAGAAAAGATCCTTGCTGCGAAAAGAGCCGATATAAAAGAGATCATCCTCTCCAAAGATAACAAAAAAGATATTGACGAAATTAAGGATATATATCTGAAAGGGCTGAGTTTTCATTACGTTGAGGAAGTAATGGAAGTAATTAACTATGCTCTTCTTAAACAGAAAGTAAAAGATCCAATGAAAATAAGCAGGAACT